>NZ_JBEXPH010000009.1:0-99089 GCF_040611955.1 Streptomyces sp. NPDC006510
GCGGGGGGTGCAGGCCGCCGGGGCCGGTCTCGCCCTGTTGGGCACGGTGCTGCTCGCGACCGGATGAGGCCCGGCGCCCGCCGCGTCAGCCGACGGACGGGCCCGATGCCTCGCCCGGTTCCGCCAGGGCCAGCAACTGCTCGGGCGTGACACCCGTCGGGATCGGTACCGGAGCAGGGGTGCGCAGCGGCGGCTGCCAGCCCTTCTCGGGATCCCAGCTGCGTACGACGCGGGCGGGGGCGCCGGCCACCACCGCACGATCGGGCACCTCGCCCCGTACCACCGCTCCCGCGGCGACCACCACATTGCGCCCGAGTGTGGCCCCCGGGAGGATCACCGCTCCGGTGCCGATCCAGCAGCCCGGCCCGATGGCGACCGGCTCCATCCGGGGCCACTGCCGGCCGACCGGCTCGTGCGGATCGTCGTAACTGTGGTTCGTCGATGTGATGTAGACGTACGGCCCGCAGTACGTGTCCGAGCCGATGGTCACCCTGGTGTCGGCGACCACATGGCTTCCGCGACCGAGCACCACCCCGTCCCCCAGGGTCAGGATCGGATCGGGGCCGAGGTCCAGATCGGGCATGAGTCCGGCCGTCAGCGTGACCTGTTCACCGATCACGCAGTGCGAGCCGAGCTCGATCCACCGCTCCCCGAAGACCGTGCCCTGCGGAAAGGCCAGCCGGGTGCCTGCGCCGATCCGGCCGAAGCGCAGCGCGCCGGGACGGTCCGCGGTGACGGCGCCCGACTCCTGCACCCAACGCCAGCCGCGGTGGACGGCCCGGGACAGGGCGCGCCGCCGCCAGGCGGCGAGAGAAGAGAACGCGTTCCTGTTCTTCGGCACTCGCACACGGTAGTCTGCGGCGCCCGACACGATCACCGCGGCCGCCTGTGATGTTCACCCCACTCGGCCGCGGCCCGCCGGCCGTCGCATACCGTTCCTCCGACGGGACCGGACAGCCGCGGCCGGCCGCCGGGACCGGACAACCGCGGCCGCGCAGCACCTGAGCACGGAGGAACGGGCGATGGCAGAGCAGGCGTTGATCACGGGAATGGGCGGCAAGGAGCCGGACATCGACGTGGATGCCTTCACGGCACCGACCTCGGTCGTCATCGGAGAGATCACGATGGCCGCGGGCTCCAGTGTCTGGTACCAGGCCGTGCTGCGCGCCGACTGCGGGCCGATCGTCATCGGAGCCGACAGCAACATCCAGGACAACTGCAGCGTCCATGTCGACCCCGGGTTCCCGGTCACCGTCGGCGAACGCGTCTCGGTGGGGCACAACGCCGTGCTCCACGGCTGCACCGTCGAGGACGACGTACTCGTCGGCATGGGCGCGACCGTCCTCAACGGCGCCCGTATCGGGGCTGGTTCGCTGATCGCGGCGCAGGCTCTGGTCCCGCAGGGGATGCAGGTGCCGCCGGGCTCGCTGGTCGCCGGTGTCCCCGCCAAGGTCAAGCGGCAGCTGACCGAGGAGGAGCTCGAAGGCATCAAGTTCAACGCGGTGGGCTACGTGGAGCTGGCCAAGGCGCACCGCCAGGCCCACGAGGGCTGAGCGGAGGTGACGGTTCGGGGCCGCACCGCCCGCCCCGCACCGTCCTCGTTCCGCACCGTCCGGCCAGTCCCGTCCGGCCAGTCCCGTCCGGTCAGTCCGTGACCGGTACCGGCGCAGACTCGGGTAGGGAGGCGAGCGACGCCCGCTCCGCCGCCTTCTTGGCCCGGTTCTTCACGATCAGCATCGAGATGATACCGATCAGCACCGCGGCCACGAGGCCGACGTAGGAGAACCGCTTGAGCCAGGCCTCGGCGACGACTCCCACCGAGTAGATGACGGCCGTGGTGCCGCCCGCCCAGACGATGCCGCCGAGCACATTGGCGATCACGAACTTCCAGTACGGCATGTGCAGTACGCCCGCCAGCGGACCGGCGAAGATCCTCAGCAGCGCCACGAAGCGGCCGAAGAACACGGCCCACATGCCCCACTTCTGGAACGACCGCTCCGCCATCGCGATCTGGACCTTGCCGAAGTGCTTGGGGAACTTCCCGCCCAGCCGGGCCAGCAGCGGCCGTCCGCCCTTGCGGCCGATGGCGTATCCGATCGAGTCGCCGATGATCGCGCCGGCCGAGGCACAGGCGCCGAGGACCCACGGGTTGATGCCGTCGTGCCCGGCGGCCAGGAGCGCCGCGCTGATCAGGACGATCTCGCCCGGTAGCGGAATGCCGAGGCTCTCCAGCCCGATGACCACGCCCACCAGGGCGTAGACGCTGATGGCGGGGATGGTCTCCAGCCATTCCTGGATGTGCAACGCCGGTTCCTCCCGTAGCTGATGCATGTTGCCCGCCGGGCAACTCCTCGGCGCACGGCGGGAAGCCTACCTGTCCCGCCGACCGCGCGGGCAGCGCCAAAAGCCGCCACGCACCCTCTCGTTGAGGTGCGTGACGGCTCTCCGTGGAACCGGCCGGGATCAGGCGTTGGGACGTAGCGTCCAGACGACCGTCATCTCACCGGTCACCGCGCCGTCCGCGCGCTGGATCTCGATGGCCACGGGGAACTCCGGCCGCTTGCCCTCGTCGAGTTCGGCGATGACATCGGCCACCGGGCGGCCGAGGGTCGCCGTCGCGGTGACGACACCCTTGGCCAGCTTCTTGTATCCGATCTCCGCCTTCACCGCGAGCGGCACGGCGCGCGACATCTGGTCGCCGAAGGCGGCGATGACGATCGCTCCGCTCGCCGATTCCGCCAGCGTGAACATCGCTCCGGCATGCGGTCCGCCGACGTGGTTGTGGTATTCGGCCTGGTCCGGCAGGCGGACCACCGCACGCTCGGCGGTCGTCTCCAGGAACTCGAGGTTGAGGGTCCGGGCCATCGGGACCGTCGCGACGAGCATCTCGCCGACGGTCATCTGTTCAGCGCTCATGGCCAGATGTTACTCATGAGTAGAACTCTTTGACCATCCCCGGCGCTCCCCTGCGCCCCTCCTTGATCACATCCTTCACCGTCCGCACACGGGGGCGGGCGTAGCAGACCGGCCACCACCCCTCTATCGTTACTCGCCATGTGGCCAGGACAGCAGCCGCCCGGGGGCGAGCAAAACCCGCAGGACCAGAACCAGAACCCGTACCAGCAGCCGGGGTACCAGCAGCCGAATCCCTATCAGCAGCCGGGATATCAGCAACAGGGACAGCCGGGGCATCCGCAGCAGGGCCAGCAGCCCGGTTATCCGCAGCCGAACCCGTACCAGCAGCCGACCGTGCCGCAGTACGCGGTGCCCGGCCCGCCCGGCCCCCCGCAGCCCGGCGACAACAAGAAGAAGACCACCGTCGTCGCGATCGTCGCGGCCACCGCTGTCGTCGTGGCCGCCGTGGTGACCGGTGTCGTCGTGATGAACAAGGACGACAAGGGCAAGGACGTCGCGGACGGCAAGCAGTCGTCGGCGCCCAAGCCGTCCGGGTCCGCCTCTTCCGCCGAGGCGAACCCGCGTGGTGACGACGGGGACCCCAAGCCCCTCATCCCCGGATGGAAGGTCGTCACCAATCCCAAGTGGGGCACGCAGTTCGACGTGCCAGGAGACTGGGAGGTCGGGACGCCCGGCACGTTCTCGTACTTCGAGGACGACAAGAAGGGCGACGGCTCGCCCCTCATCGGTTTCTCCGCGCCGTCGTACTTCCAGAAGAAGTGGTGCGTGGACGACTCCGACAAGGACGGCACCGACGAGGACATGAGCCTCGCGAGCGCCGGCACCAGGGGCGCCCAGGGCGCCACCGACGCCGCCAAGAACGCCCACAGCGAGGCCGGCACCTGGGCGTGGGCCGCCTACGCCCAGCACATGCCGGAGAGCACCATCAAGTTCACCGAGGCCAAGCAGTACACCACCAAGTCGGGTCTCACCGGCCAGGTCGTCACCGCCACCGCCCCGAACGTCACGAAGCGGAAGAAGTGCGACAGCGACGGCAAGACGATCGCCTTCACCTTCAAGAACAAGAAGGGTGAGTTCGCGTCCTGGGTCCTGTACGGAGCCGACTCCGTCAAGGACGAACTCCCGGACACGACAATCCAGAAGATCCTCAGCACCGTGCGGCTGGTGGACGTCGTCAAGTCCGACTGACCTCCCTTCGTCCCCCGGGAAAGCAGTTGGCACGGCGAGGGCGCCGAGGCGATAGTCCCCTGGTGACTGTCGCCTCCGCCCCCGCGTCCTGTCCGCTGCGCCCCGGCCGCAACTACCGTCTGCTGACCGCCGCCGCGATCATCACGGGCCTGGGTACCCATGGCGCGCTGATCGCGGCGGCGTTCGCCGTTCTGAACGCGGGAGGTGACGGCGGCGACGTCGGTCTGGTGGCCGCCGCCAGGACCGCGCCCCTGGTGCTCTTCCTGCTGGTCGGCGGGGCGCTCGCGGACCGGCTGCCGCGCCACCGGGTGATGGTCGCGGCGAACGCCCTCAATTGCCTCTCGCAGGCCGCGTTCGCCTGGCTGGTCCTGGCCGGTGATCCGAAGCTGTGGCAGATGATGCTGCTCACCGCGTTGTGCGGCACCGGGCAGGCGTTCTTCAGCCCGGCGGCCGAGGGCATGCTGATGTCCAGCGTCAGCCGTGAGCAGGCGAGCCGCGCCTTCGCTCTGTTCCGGATGGCCATGCAGGGCGCGACGATCGGCGGCGCGGCGCTCGGCGGCGCCATGATCGCGGCGATGGACCCGGGCTGGGTGCTGGCCATCGATGCAGCGGCCTTCGCGGTGGCCGGTGCGTTGCGCGCGTTCCTGGACGTCAGCCACATTCCCCCGCGCGCGCCGGGCGGCGGCCTGCTCGCCGACCTGCGGGACGGCTGGCAGGAGTTCATCGGCCGCCCCTGGCTGTGGAGCATCGTGGCGCAGTTCTCGGTGGTGGTCGCCGCGGTGGGTGCGGCCGAGTCCGTGTACGGTCCGCTGGTCGCCCGGGACGAACTCGGTGGCGCCCGCCCCTGGGGCTTCGCGCTCGCCGCGTTCGGGGCCGGCACCCTGGGCGGGGCGCTCCTGATGATGCGCTGGAAGCCCCGGCGGCTGCTGCTGGCCGGGACGCTCTGCGTCTTCCCGCTGGCGCTGCCGTCGGCGGGCCTCGCGGTGCCGTTGCCGGTGGGCGGACTCTGCGCGGTGATGTTCGTCAGCGGAGTCGCCATCGAGGTGTTCGGGGTCTCCTGGATGACGGCCATGCATCAGGAGATCCCGGAGGAGAAGCTCTCGCGCGTCTCGGCGTACGACTGGTTCGGCTCCGTGGCGATGATGCCGGTGGCGACCGCGCTCGCCGGTCCGGTGGAGTCGCTGGTCGGGCGGAGCGAGGCCCTGTGGGGTTGTGCGGTGCTGATCGTGCTGGTCACGGGGGCCGTGCTGTTCGTGCCCGGGGTACGCGATCTGACCCGGGCCCCCGCCACCACCGAGGTGGCGAAGGACCGGGGACCGGCCTCAGCCGATGCTGAAGGCTCCGTCGGGCGGCTCGGGTGAGGCAACCGCTTCACTGTCCCCGACCGGCCGGGCCGCACCGGCCAGCCGGTCCAGCGCGGCACCGTACTCGACCCTGGCGGGGAAGGCGTCGGCGGCGCAGCGGCGGGTCAGCGTCGCGGTGTCGATGGGGCTCGCGGAGGCGACGAGCACCAGGTTGCCGAAGCGCCGGCCGCGCAGCACCGCGGGTTCGGCGATCAGCGCGAGTTCCTCGAAGACGGCCGCGAAGGTGGCCAGTTGGGAGCGGAGGAAGCCGAAGGGCGCACCGTCCGCGAGGTTCGCGGCGTAGATTCCGCCGTCCCGCAGCGATCTGCGGGCAGCCTGCGCGTACTCGACGGAGGTGAGGTGGGCGGGTACCCGCGAGCCGCCGAAGACATCCGCGATCAGGATGTCGACGGAGCCGGGCGCGGTCTGTTCCAGGTGGCTGCGGGCGTCCGTGCCGTGCACGGTGATCCCGCTGCCGTCGGGAACCGGCAACTGCTCGGCGACCAGTTCGAGGAGCCCGAGATCGGCCTCGACGACGTCCTGGCGGGAGCCGGGCCTGGCCGCGGCGACATAGCGGGGCAGGGTGAGCGCACCGCCGCCGAGATGGAGCACGTCCAGCGGTGCGCCCGGTGCCGCCGCGCAGTCGACTACATGGGCGAGCCGTCGGGCGTACTCGAACTCGAGGTGGTCCGGCGCGTCGAGGTCCACGTAGGACTGGGGCGCGCCGTCGACGGTGAGCAGCCAGGCCCTGTCCCGGTCCACGTCGGGGAGGAGTCTGGCGGTGCCCTGGTCCACGTCCCGGATGACAGGTATCGAGTCGTTCACTCCCCCATTGTGGGGTGCCGGATCAGCTGCTCAGGACCGCGGCGACCGCTTCGGTGTGTGCCGCCGACTGGGCGAGCCCGGCGCGGGCCGCCGCGGCCCGGCAGCTCGGGTCCAGTGGGTTGCGGCCGAATGCCTTCTTCGCGGCCGCGTCCGGGGTGATGACCTCGACATGGGCACCGTTCGCGGCGAGTTCGGCCGCCTGCGAACGCGGCGAGACGATGACCTTGTTGCCACTGGCCGACGGCGCGATGACGACGACGCGTCGATAGCCCGCGGCGAGCTGGGCGTTGGCCGTGGAGTACACCCCGCCGTCGATCCAGGACCGTCCCTCGACCCGGGCGACGGGCCAGACGGCAGGGACCGCGGAGCTCGCGGTGACGGCGTCGCCGAGGGACACTCCGCTGTCCTTGTCGAAGGTGTGGAGTTCGCCGGTCGTGGCGTCGACGGCGGTGACGATCAGGGGACGCCCCGGCCACTCGGGCGACAGGAGACGGCCGGCGATCGCCTCGCGCCGCTGCTCCTCGGTGATCCCGAGCCGGGCGCCTTGCGCAATCCTGCCCAGCTTCCGGCCGTACGCCTCGGGTGTCCGTGCGGACAGTACGGCCCCCGCGTACCGCAGCAGCGTGAGCATGCCGAGCTTGCCGCCCGTCACGCCCTGCGGATCGGCGAGCTGGAGTTCGTAGAGTTCGGGAAGGCCGAGCAGTCCGGAGGCCAGCTGGGCGCCGACCATCGCCCCCGCCGAGCTGCCGATGATCAGATCCGCCGCGGAGAGGTCCGCGCCCGACTGCGCGAGCCCGTGCAGGATTCCGGTCTCCCAGGCGCTCCCCGTGACACCGCCGGAGCCGAGTACCAGTGCTGTATCTGTCATGCCGTCAGTCTCGCGCACGGCGCCGGGGCCGCCTCCCGTGGGGTACGGGAGACGGGCCCTTGGTGCGCCGCGGCTCAGAGCAGTCCCGTGACGGTGCCGGCGCCGACCGTGCGTCCGCCCTCGCGGATCGCGAAGCCGAGTCCGCTCTCCAGCGGGACGTCACGTCCCAGCTCGACGGTCAGGTCGACCGTGTCGCCCGGTCGCGCCACCGCCACCGCGCCGAGGTCGACGTCGCCGACGACGTCCGCGGTGCGGATGTAGAACTGCGGCCGGTAGCCGGTGGTGACCGGGGTGGTCCGGCCGCCCTCCTTCGCCGACAGGATGTACACCTGCGCGGTGAAGCGGCGGCTCGGTGTCACGCTGCCCGGCGCCGCGACCACGTGGCCGCGGCGGACCCGGTCGCGCTCCACCCCACGCAGCAGCAGGGCCACGTTGTCACCGGCCTCCGCGGACTCCATCGGCTTCCCGAAGGTCTCCAGGCCGGTGACGACCGTCTCGATGTCGGCGCCGAGCACCGAGACCCGGTCCCCGGTACGGACGGTGCCGCGCTCCACGGCTCCGGTGACGACGGTGCCCCGGCCGGTGATGGTCAGGACGTTCTCCACCGACAGCAGGAACGGCGCGTCGGTGTAGCGCACCGGCATCGGTACGTACGTGTCGACGGCGTCCAGCAGCGCCTCGACGGCCGCGGTCCAGCGCGGGTCGCCCTCCAGGGCCTTGAGGCCCGACACCCGTACGACGGGAACGGAGTCACCGCCGTAGCCGTGCGCGGAGAGCAGCTCGCGGACCTCCAGCTCGACCAGGTCGGTCAGCACAGTGTCCTCGCCGTCGTCGACGGCGTCCGCCTTGTTGAGCGCGACGACGATGTGGTCGACACCCACCTGGCGGGCGAGCAGCACGTGCTCGGCGGTCTGCGGCATGATCCCGTCGAGCGCGGAGACGACCAGGATCGCCCCGTCGAGCTGGGCGGCGCCGGTGACCATGTTCTTGATGTAGTCGGCGTGCCCCGGCATGTCGACATGCGCGTAGTGGCGGGTGTCGGTCTCGTACTCGACGTGCGCGATGTTGATGGTGATGCCGCGCTGTGTCTCCTCCGGCGCCCGGTCGATCCGGTCGAACGGGACGAACGTGCCGGTCCCGCGGTCGCTGAGGACCTTGGTGATGGCGGCGGTCAGGGTGGTCTTGCCGTGGTCGACGTGGCCCATGGTGCCGATGTTGAGGTGGGGCTTGGTGCGCACGTATGCCGTCTTGGACATGGCTCATTCCTTGGTGCTCGAAGCTGAGAGAGAAGACCCCAGGGCCCCGCCGACCCTCCCCTTGCGGGGTCCGCCGGACTGTCGGGGGAGGGTCAGCTTCGGGCGCCGCCGATGGGCGCTGCGGCAGCGGTGAACGCTGCTGCGACAACTGCTGCGGTGACGGGGTTCACGGCAGCCTTCGGCGCGTCCGCGACTGCGGACGGCGCTGCGGGGAAGGCGTACCGGAACATGGGTCGATCATGTCCGACGGGCATGGCCGCGTCGAATGGTTTTCCGGCGGACGATGCGGTCCCGGCAGGGGAGTTCGGCCCGCGCCGGCGGCCGGAGCAGGCGAGGGGTGCGGCATCGACGGACCGGCTCCCACCGGGCGCATTGCGGCGATCACCCACCGGGGTCGGTTAGTCTCCCGGCATGCTCGACCCCGTCCCCGCCGCCCGGCCCGCCACCGGCCTCGCCGTGCGCTGCACGAGGGCGCTGCTCTCGCCCTGGTCCCGGTTCTCGCTGCTCGTGGCCGTGCTGCTGGGCGCCGCGGCGACGATGCTCCTCCTCGAACCGCAGCGGCTGCTCGCCACCGGCTGGCCCGCCCAGCTCAGCGGTGGCGCCGTCGCGGTGCTCCTCTTCGGTGTGGCGTACGGCGTGTGCACCGTGGCCTTCGTTCCGCGGCCGCTGCTCAATCTCGCCGCCGGCGCGCTCTTCGGTACGCAGGCTGGACTGGCCGCCGCACTGGCGGGGACGGTGCTCGGCGCGGGCATCTCGTTCGGGCTGGGCAGGGTGCTGGGGCAGGACGCGCTCCGTACCCTGCTGCGCGGGCGATGGCTGAAGGCGGCGGACGGCCAGTTGAGCAGGCACGGGTTCCGCTCGATGCTGGCGTTGCGGCTGTTCCCGGGCGTGCCGTTCGCGGCGGCCAACTACTGCGCGGCGGTGTCGCGCATGGGGTATCCGCCGTTCCTGGTGGCCACCGGCCTCGGCTCGATCCCGAACACCGCGGCGTATGTCGTCGCTGGCAGCGAGGCCTCGTCACCGACGTCGCCGGCGTTCCTGGCGGCAATGGGGTTCATCGTGCTGACGGGGCTCGGCGCGGCCGTGGTCGCCTGGCGCAAGCGCCACCGTCTGGCCGCCGAGTGAGCCGGTGCGCACGGCGGCCGGAGCGGGGGGCGGTGGGCGGCCCGGGGGCACGCGTAACGCTGTTCATCTGAGGGCGGTACCCTGCCCGCGACCGACCGAAGATCTCCGGGCCCGTCACGGCCCTGCCCCCAATTGACCGCAAATGCGCACGCTGCCGACGGCTCTCGCTGCCGTCGGCCGATGCACGATCACCTCCGGGATGGCCAAAGCCCCATGAGCTGGTTCGAATCGTTCGTCCTGGGCCTCGTTCAGGGACTGACCGAGTTCCTGCCGATCTCCTCCAGCGCACATCTGCGGCTCACCGCAGCTTTCGCCGGATGGCACGACCCGGGTGCGGCGTTCACCGCCATCACCCAGATCGGCACGGAGGCGGCGGTCCTCATCTACTTCCGCAAGGACATCGTCCGGATCGTCTCGGCCTGGTTCCGTTCGCTGACCGACCGGTCGATGCGCAGTGACCACGACGCCCAGATGGGCTGGCTGGTCATCGTGGGCTCCATCCCCATCGGCGTGCTCGGGGTGACGTTCAAGGACCAGATCGAGGGCCCGTTCCGCGATCTGCGGCTGATCGCCACCACGCTGATCGTGATGGGCATCGTCCTCGGCATCGCCGACCGTCTCGCCGCCCGCGACGAGGCGGGCGGGAAGCACCGGGCCGGCAAGAAGCGCAAGACGCTCCGGGAGCTCGGGGTGAAGGACGGCCTGATCTTCGGTTTCTGCCAGGCGATGGCGCTGATCCCGGGTGTCTCCCGTTCCGGAGCGACGATCAGCGGTGGTCTGCTGATGGGGTACACCCGTGAGGCCGCGGCCCGGTACTCCTTCCTGCTCGCGATCCCGGCGGTGCTCGCCTCGGGGGTCTTCGAGCTGAAGGACGCGGGCGAGGGACATGTGTCGTGGGGGCCGACGATCTTCGCGACCGTCATCGCGTTCGGCGTGGGGTACGCGGTCATCGCCTGGTTCATGAAGTTCATTTCCAGCAAGAGCTTCATGCCGTTCGTCATCTACCGCGTGCTGCTGGGCGTGCTGCTGTTCGTGCTGGTCACGGCCGGTGTGCTGAGCCCGCACGCGGGTGAGTCGGCGGGCTGAGGAGGGTCCGATGGGGCGCTTTCCAGCGCCCCATCCCTCGACCTCAGGTGGAGATTTTTAGCGAGAATTAGCGGCAATTCGAGCCCGCTCGACATGATCATCTCCCACTCATCTCCCATTCGATCTCCCACGTAACGGACCAGGGCGAGGCCGCTACCTGGAGACGGACACCTCGTTCGGCCCTGACACAGTCCGGGCCGAACGAGGTCCCTTGATAGACGTCCTTCCGTCCCTGCTTGCCGAGCCTGCCCGCATCATCGAGGTATTCGTCCGCGGCGTGGGCTCGACCGACCCGCCTGGCAATGACGGCGGCCCGCACGTGAAGTGCGCCCCTGCGCGGCGACAGTCGGGGCGCCGTCGGCGGCCGGGCGGGTGTCGGTGGCCTGCTCCAGGGCTCGGAGCTCGGCAGCATGGGCGCGGGCGGCAAAGAAGTCTCGATGAGGTCGCATCCGACCGAGACGGTGAGCAGCGAGTCCTCTGCACCCACTGGTCCAATGTGAAGCGGTCGTCGCTGCTGGAGGTCCAACTGATCGGCGGTCGGCCTTCAAGGGCAGCATGGGGGTCGCCGGGGTCCTATAGCCCTCGTAGTGATGGTCGGTGAAGCAGTCCGGGCACGGCGGGATCCGGCAGATGCACTACACCGCTGTCGCTGCGCTGCGGCACTGTTGGCTTGCTCTAGCGGGGGTAACGTCGAGGTCACAGCCGACCGCCCCAGACGTGGTGGTGGCTGACTTCGAGCATGGCGGCCTTGAGTAGATCGGCCATGGGGCACTGGGAGCCGATCTGGAGGACTTCGCCGTTGGATCCGAGCGCGGTCCAGGACCAGGCACCGTCGTCGCGCATGGCGCGGCTTGGGGTGGACGCGGACCGAGGCGGGTGCCCTGTGGGAGGCACTCTGAGGTCTTCACTGCGTGCCCCACGTCTTCGTCGCGCAGCCCGAGAGTCCAGCCGGTAGCCGTCTTCCGTGTAGCCGCTCCGGAGGCCGCCGCTCACCTCCAGGCGGACGATCCTCACCGGCTCGCCGTCAGGGGCCTCGCGGTCCCCGGGCCGTCCAGACGTGTCCGCTCGACACGCGTTCGGGGCGGGGCTGTTTCGTCAGTAGCTGACGATGCCCAGCAGATCAGTGAGCGAGTCGATGGACCAGTCCGCCGCGGCGCGAACTTGCGGGTCATCAGCCCACCAGTACCCCCACGGGCCACGGCGAAGGTGTGCTGCCCGCAAGCCGGCCGCCTTCGCCGGATAGATGTCGTTGATCGGGTGGTCACCGACATACAGTGTCTCGTGTGGCAAGGCGCCGGATACTTCCAGCACCCGCGCGAAGAATTCCGGGCGCGGCTTGGCGACGCCCCACTCTGCGGACGTGACGACTAGGTCCGCAGGCAGGTCGAGCGCGCGCAGCAGACTGCCCACCTTCGCCGTCTGATTCCCTGCTACGACGACGCGGACTCCGAGACGGTGGAGCCCGGCAAGCGCGGGTCGCACGTCGTCGTATAGATCGGCCTCGTCGAGATGCTCGCCCTGCCCGGCAATCTCCCGGGCCGCATATTCGGCCGAGATGTCGATAGCTGGGCGCAGGAGTCGAAGGGCTTCAGCGTTGTCGCGGCCCTGTGTGACGACAGCGCCCACGAGCGCGCTGAGCGTGTGGGGCTGTACGCCGAGCCAGTCTGCCCACGACGCCCAGTATCGGTCGTCACGGGTGAGGGTCTCTCCGATGTCGAAGACCATGGTCTCAATCACACGACGACCCTACGTAGGTGCCGCTGCAGTCCTGTCTCGCAGCCTGTTTCCGTGTCGATCACTCTTCGGCATGCCGCTCCGGTGCGCTCGCCATTGACGGTGAACGCAGTGTCGGCGTACGGCCTCAGTCGGTTCTGGCAAGGTTTTCGTAGCCGGAGATCTTGCCGGAGCTACGTTCATGTGCAGGCCGGCACGCGGATATCCGCGCGATCTGGCAAGTGGCCCGTCGGGCCGGTCCCATCGTCACTTGAGCGGCTGTGCGACCTGCGCGTGGGGCGGGGCGCGAACTGCGGTCACTCGATCACGATCCGTGAGTCAGACTTGCAGGAACAGGTCGAAGACGACCTGAGTGCATGGGCGGGGAAGCTCGACGCGAGCTGGCCGGATGTGCCTGAGAAGCGCAAAGCTGAGCGTCTGTCGGCTCCTGGCCTGACGCAGCCTCGGTCGCGACGAAACGCCCCGGCTCGCCGCGGTGTTTCGTGCGCTCTCAGTTCAGCGTAGGCCGTCTGTGACATCATGCTCTTCACCAACTGGGAGTGGCTGACGGTCTTCCTCGGAGTCCTCGTTGTAGATGACCGTGGAGACCGCATGGTCGTAGGCGTTGTTGAGGCTGTTGCCGCTCGCGCCGAGTATGTTCTCCCAGTCGATTCCCATGATTACGAGCCTAGCCGTACTGCTCAAGGATCTTGACGACGCGGGCACTGCAGTCGTCGGCAGGGGCGAAGATCGCAGCTTTTTCTTTAGGGGCGATGCGACGCGGGGGCGGTGTCGGCACGGTCTTCGCTGCGGGAGGCGAGGAGAGCGTGCTCAGGATCGTCCGTCGTCGTCTGGATGAGGACCGACAGGGATGAAGCGAGCGTCGAGCCGTACCGACTGATCCATCCCCCACTGGTCGATCGTGGGCGGCAGGTTCGGATGGTCGGGCTAGTCGAACCTGCCGGGACTGGGGCGTCGGCCTTATGCCGGCGCTCCGCGCCTGAAGCACCGTCGCGGCGGAGCCAGGGAGCGGGCCGCCTTGTGCAATCAGTTGCTGATCGCGCCAAGTACGTCGAGCCATGACCACATGGCGCAGGCCGGGCACGCGACTTCGTCGTCGGGCACAGCGGATCCGCGGGCGTAGTTGCTGGAGCTCTGGCGAGAGTGAACGAGTTAGTGACGTTGGACTCGTGATGTCGTGCTGTCGGTCAGGGGGTGT
Source organism: Streptomyces sp. NPDC006510 (assembly GCF_040611955.1). Classification (NCBI taxonomy): domain Bacteria; kingdom Bacillati; phylum Actinomycetota; class Actinomycetes; order Kitasatosporales; family Streptomycetaceae; genus Streptomyces; species Streptomyces sp. NPDC006510. The sequence goes on from NZ_JBEXPH010000009.1 coordinate 13,540, forward strand.
GCTGGTCAGGTCGCGCTCACGTGAGCGCGGAGATCTTTCGCATGGTGGCCTGAGTCACACTCGCCATGCGGAGTACTTCAGCTCCCGACGTCATCGGGCGCTGAAGTACTCGACTCGATGACCTATCGCTGCGAGTCTGATCAATCCCACTGCTCTTGATCGTTTTTATCCGCTGCCTGTGACGCAGCACGTTGGCGTTCGGTAGGCCAGCTGTAGAAGATCTCGTCGGCAACAGGATCGCCGAGGTCAGCCATCTGGCAGATCTCCAGATGACGCCTCGGTGTAGGCAGGCGAGTGCAAGGCCGCAATCTCGTCGTCCGAAAGCTCGTCCTGCGGCAGCTCACGCATCCGTGGTTTCCTCATGCTGGCAGTCTGCCTGCCAGCCCTGCAGGTGGGGAATTGAATGCCAGGGCAGGTTCCGCCGCCGCCTTGCACGAGCCCCGCCGGCCCGCCCCGTCCAACCTCTCTCGCTGGCTGCCCGGCGCTGACCAGTGCAGATCGTCAGATGGCGGTCGCCTCACTGAAATGTCCCTGTGGGATGGACACGATGTCTACCCCGCCGGCGTCTCGGCGACGCGCTGCACACGACGTTGCGCACGCGGATGCCCGTGGCCGGGATGAACCTGTCGGTGTATGGGCTTTTACAGTCTGCGATCCGGGTACGTCACGCGTAAGACCGAATCGGCGCGAGCACCGAGGAGATCATTCAGGCCGGTCGGTTGCAGAACGCCGGGATGTTGAACATCTACAACTGGGAGTTCGACCCAGTCGTCCGCAACAGCGTCATGCGTCTGGGTCTGCGATTTCGGCGGCCGGCTTGTCGCGGACGGGGTCCAGCCGGGCGTCGACAGCCGCTTTGGTCGCGGGGTCGAGCTCGTAGTCGCCGGCGGTCTCGGGGTCGACGTCCCGTGCATGGGAGCGGAAGGCCTCCCGCTCGGCGGATAGCAGTTGAATGGTCCGGGTGATCCGGTGGATCTTCTGGCGCAGCTTCTCCCACTCTTGCTCGGCCAGCGCTAGCTCGGCGAGCTGCTTTTGGATCTCGGCCTCGTTCTCCCGGGCGTAGTCGTCGCTCAGCAGCGTGCCCAGGGGGATCCCGAGAGCGGTGGCGGCAATGACCGCTTCGTCGAGTCTGACCGACCGGGTCTGTAGCTCAATGCGAGTGATGGCGGTGGAGTCGACGTTCGTGCCGAACAGCTCGGCCATGCGCCGCGCCAACTCGGCCTGGCTCACGCCGAGGCGTTCGCGCTCTTTGCGAAGTCGGCGGGCGAAAAGGTCCCCGGGCAGTGGGTTCATGACGGTTTGACACTTCCTGGTCAAGGGCGCGTTCGACGGGGACGTGGGGGCGGTCCGTCTCGAAAGCGAGCGGGTCGACGTCACAGCAGTGCTGGAGCAGCAGAGTACACAGGTCGCACTGCGGATTCCACAGACGCCCGACATACCGCTGCAGGCACCAACCGCGCCCCCCGATTCACCTCGTCTATGAATCCCTTTTGAGTCCCTATCGACAGGACCCTACATGCCTCTGTGACTCATCATTCGAATGAGGTAGATTAGATAATGCAGATTGCACATATACGAGCCACCAGGGAGGTTGACAGCATGTCACCGGTCACTTCTTCTTCTATCATCACCCACTCCCGGTGATCGAGACAGGCTTGTCGCCTTGCGACTTACCGTCATGTCGCGAATGACTCGAAAGGCGAGAGGAAAGAATCATGACGAAGATCTACGAGGCAGCGGTCCTTGCACAGGCCTCGCTGCCGAGTGCCGCGTGGGACCTGACGAACTTCTTGCTGAACGCCAAGTCCCAGATTCAGCAGTGGGGCGGGCTCCTGCTCATGGCGTTCGGTGCTGCCGGCCTGGTCTGGGGCGGCGTGCTCGGGATCAAGAAGCTGATGGCCAACCCGCAGTCGGCGAACCAGCAGTCGAGCTGGGGCACGATCGCCCTTCTCATCCTCGTCGGAGGAGCCCTGGGCACCGGCGGCTGGTCACTGGTCTCGACGATCGGCTCCGGCGGTCAACAGACCATCACGGACCTCGGCGGCGGCACGGTGATCGTCCAGACCCTCGACCAGGTCAGCGGGTTCCTGGGCGGTGCTTCCAAGTAAAAGGCCGTCACGGACCGTGCATGCACACGACCGAGGACAGAAGCGAAGCCGCACCGGGTCGGTAGAGGCGCCAGGCCTCGTCCGGCCCGGTTTGCCGTATCCGGGCCCGCAGCACCTCGCAGGCACGAAGGAGAGCAGGACATGGGGTTCAAGGGCAAGGCACTGGCCTTCAGCAGGAAGTTCAAGCTCGACTCACACCACGCGATCGAGCGCTTTGGAGTGTTCTTCGGCATCTTCGCAGTCACGGGCGCGATCGTGATCGCCGGATCGGGAGCCGCGGCTCTCAAGGCGGGGAATGACGCGCTGACGCAGACGGCGCTGTACACCACCAAGTTCAAGGCGTCGAAGACGAATCTCGACGGCACCGTCGACGGGGTCTACACCAACAAGAGTGACAGCAAGGCTCTCGTGATGATGCACTTCGACACGAGCGCTCAGATCTCGTACAGCGCCGCGGACTACAGGGCGTTCCTACTCGGGTCGGACACCTCGCTGAACAGTGAGCCGGTCAGTACCAGTGGGATCAAGGGTTCCTTCCACGTCTTCGGCTCCACCGGCTACGTCGGGGTCCTTCTGGAGGCCGACGAGTCATTCGACCGCCAGGTTCTCAACCTGACGGTCCGCGCGACCGCAGAGCTCACCACTCCCGGACCGGAGCAGGTCAATAGCACCGACAAACTGGCCGGCGACGAGACCTTCTCCAAGTACGACCAGTGGCGGGTCTTCTTCAACCCCGGCGCGTCGGGGGTCAAGAAGATCGCGGCGCTCGACGCCGTGGCCTTCGACCCAGCGCAGGCCTTCTATGAGGTCGTGCTCAAGGAGCAGGAGACCGAGGCCAGGCACGCCCTGGACCAGAAGCTCGTCGAAATGCGTACGAATCTGACGCAAATTCAATCGTATACGAGTGATCTGGAGACGACTAAGGTCGACGGCCTGTTCTTGCGCCCGCCGACGGTTCCCGCCTCGATCTCCAGCGACAAGGTCACGGGTGTCTCCGCGGCCGAGGCCAGGGACGGTGTCTCGACGCTGGCTCTGCAGACCATGCGCGTCGTCCCGGGCGGCTTCGTCCTCAACTGGCGCGTGGGCAACGTCTACGACGGCTACCTCGAGGCCCTTGTACCGGCCGGGCAGACCTACGCCCAGTTCTTCGCCAAGAAGCGCGACGAGAGCTCGGATCCGACGGGCCAGCAGATCTCGGACATGCAGTGGATCATCTCGGACGGCTCCAGCCTCACCAAGGACTACCAGTCCTCCGACGTGACGATGCGGCCTCTCATGAACGTGATGAACAACCTGTCGCAGGCATATCAGAACTACGCCAGAAACAAGTCCGAGTACCAGTCGGATCTCACACTCAATCTTCTTCGACTGGATGTCAATCTGCGGGACGTGCAGTCCAACAGCACCATTCGCGACGACAAAGAATTCCTCACCACGCTCTACTGAGCATGGCTAGAGAGTGATACATCCCGCTACCTGGCAATGAGCCGAAAGGAAAACGCATGGCCACCGACAAGCCGAATCGGAGTCCCGAGAATGGGACGTCGAAGGACCAGCCGAGCTCGCCGGTGAGTCAGGGGAATCCCTCGCGGGGACGCGGAACCAAGAGTCTCGGCATTGAGAGGGGTTCTGGGGGCGAGGCCAGCGTGCCCAAGCAGCTCCCGGCCCCGGAAGCCGGCGCTTCCGGTTCGGCGAACTCTGCGTTGAAGGTGTCGGATGATGCGGGCAGCGCGGGGGCCGTGGGTGATGCGAATGCCGCGTCCACGGCGGCGAAGAGCATGGATGGGGTCGCCGGGAACCTGGCAGGAGGCGCGACCCAGAAGGCGGTCGAGGGAGACGGCAGCAGCACGGCTCGACGCAACACCGGGCGCTACGCGGGAGCCGCTGTGTCCGGCGCTGTGGCCGGCGCGCAGGCTGGAGCCGCTGCGGGCGGCGTCGGAGCGCTCCCCGGAGCCGTGATGGGCGCGGCGAAGAACGTCGGCATCGAGGCGGCCAAGGATGCGGTCAAGGGCGCCTCCGAGGTCACCGGCGGCAGCCCGGACGCCAAGCCCGCCGACAAGCGCGACCTGGGTGCTGGCGGCACCGGCTACGAGCGCGGCATCAAGAAGGACGACGAGGCCATGGGCCCGAAGGTCGCCAAGGGCGTCACCGTCGGCGGTGCCGCGGCCGTCGCTCCTCCGGCCATGGGCGTGGTCATGGCCATGGCCCTGTTGAACTGGCTGAAGTCGATGTTCTTCGCCGCCATGGCCCTGGCGGTCAACGCCGCGAATCTGGTGTGGACGTTAGTCACCAACATCATCAAGGCGATTGGCCACGCGATCGCAGCACCGTTCATGGCAATTGGCAGCTTCATAGCCAACACCGCCGGCGCGGTCCTGGGCATCACCGTCACGGCGACGATGGCCCCGTTGGCCGCCGCGATGTCGGGCGTGGTCGCGTTCGTGAGTTCTGTGGCCCTGCTGGGCACGCTCTTCACCGGCCTCCTCGACTCGACAGCTCTGACCGAAGGCAACACCGGCTCGAACGGAACGGCGTGTGCAGTCCGCACGGGCGGCGGCAACGGCGCCGGGGCCGGCATCTCGGCGGACATGGAGCAGAACGCGAAGGAGATCTACTCGGTGCTCAGCAGCTGGGGGATGCCGAAGGAGAATATCGCGGGCATCCTCGGCAACTGGTCGCAGGAATCCGGGATCGACCCGACGAGCGTGCAGAACTTCCCGACGGGGACGTATGACATGCCCGACGAGAAGGGGCGCGCAGCGCAGAACACGGACAACGGCATTGGCCTCGGGCAGTGGACTTTCGGCCGCAACAAGCTACTGCGGGAGTACGCGAAGGGTAAAGGCGTCGACTGGTACACGGTCAAGGCTCAGTTGGCATTCATGTTTGAGGGTGACAACCCGGGCGATATCAGAGTTTTCAAGGGCATGCTCAAGAACTCGCAGGACTCGCCGAGCGCGGCGGCGCTGCACTTCCACAAGGAATGGGAGCGCTCCGCCGACGGCTCCGCCGGGATCGCCGCCCGCGGTGCGAAGGCCGAGATGTGGTTCGGCAGGATGAGCGGTTGGTCGGTCGACAGCTCCATTGTCGGCGGCGTCGAGAACATTGTTGGCGGGATCATCGACGCGATCGGGAACGGGATTAACACGATCCTGGGCAACTGCGAAACCAAGGCCGACTCCGTCACGCCGAAGAACGGCGGGATGACGCGGGACGAGGCCCAGGCGCTCGTCGACCTCTTCAACAAGGAGGGCGACAAGTTCCTTGACGGCCGCTACGGCGACCAGGGCGGACCCGGCTCGTGCGGGGGTAACCACGCGATGAACTGCGTAAGCTTCTCGACCTATTTCGTGAACAAGTACACGACGTTCCAGACCTACCCCAAGGGAGACGGCAAGCGGACGGCGTACACGATCTCGGAGGAGACCGGCAAGAAGATGCAGTCAACCCCGGTCCCTTACTCGGTCGGATCCGGTCCGAGCACTGTTCCTGCCGGCCACACCCTCGCGGTGCTCGGGGTTCAGGGCGACAAGGTCATCGTCGGTGAGGCAGGCTACTGCGCCTATATGGGCCGGGTACGTGTCGACAGCGCGGCGCGGATGAAGGCCGCGGGCTGGAAGTTCGTGGACATGTCGGATCAGATGCTCCCGACCGGCAAGGTCAAGAAGTCCTGATGCGCTGCACGTGACCTCGGAGCGAGAAGCCGGTGCCCGGCGATCCGGGCACCGGCTTCTTCATGTCCGGGACAGGGGCTGTGTGTAGCACCTGCCTTCCGACACCCTGTCGAATGGATTCCAACTCATTCATGAATGGCTTTCAAGATAGACTTGAGTCACTTATGAGTGCAATGTTGAGTGAGGGGTGCGTGCCATGACAACAGCCGATGACGCGTCCGAAAGTACGGGCCCAGGGCAGGAGATCGGTGACACGGCGTCGGCCGTGCCGATGCCCGAGGAGAAGCCCGCAGCGCCGAGGACGCACAGGAGGGTCACCGGCGTCGATCTTGAGGAGCGCTTCACGGGCTGGACGATCCGCCGGCGCGAGAAGGTCCGGGCACGTACACCTGAGGACAGCGCACGTCTGATCCGGCGCGGCGTGGCCGCGGCGATGGGAGCGGCGATCCTCGCCCTGATCGTCGCCACGGGCGTAGCGGGCGAGAGTTTCAGGACAAGCAAGGCGGACAACGGGGCCCGCATCATCCAGTTCGAGGGAAAGCTGGCTGATGCCCAGTCCACGCCCGTGAAGGCGGACGCCGGCGCACAGCTGTCGAAGCTCACCGAGGCGGCAGCTGCCGACGCGGGGAAAGTCGTGACCGGACAGCAGGCATTCGCCGAGCTGTACTACCGGGCCAGCAGCCAACCCGGCCCGGGCAACGGCGCTCCCAACCGGGCCACGTTCGACATCATCATGCACCGCCGGGAGATGGCACCGCTGTTCAGCAAGGACTCCTTCCTGGTCAATGACAAGGAGGCGTACAGCATGACGTCGGCGACGCCATTCGACGCGACCACCGAGATCGATCCGCGCTACGCCTGGTACATCCGCAACGACGGCCAGGATGCCGCCGACCCGAGCACGTACGCGTGGACGGTCGAGACGGTGATGCCCGACCTGAGCCCCAAGGGCACTCCGGGCGCGACGAACCAGGTGGAGGTCGTCTGGCTGTGCCGGGATACGAAGTCCGGGGCGGTGCTCGCCTGGGCGAGCGCGGACTACACCTACGACGGCAAGGGCGGTCTCTTCTCCGGTCTCGATGTTGTGGTGGCCGCCGCCTCTGAGGAGCACGAGATCCCCGCAAGCAAGAAGCCGGACGGGCCCGGCCTCCCCGAGCTCGACGACTCGGGCGCGCAGAAGAAGGGCTGGTATCAATGACGGAGCAGACGGCGGTATCGGCGCGGCGGGGGTTCTTCTGGCGCAACGCCTGGGTCCTGGTGACAGCGGCGGTTCTTGTGGTCGTCGCGACCGTCGCCGGCCTGACCTGGAGCAGCCAGCGTGCAAGCCTGGCCGAGCAGGAAGCACGGATCAGTGAGGCCGAGGGGCAGCTGGCAGGCATCCGGAAGAAGAACGACGAGCAGGTGGACGCGGACGTCCTCCAGGCCCTGGGCGTCAGCCGGAACCGGCTGGGCACCGACGGCGCGATCATCAAGTCGCTGCTCGGAATGACCTTCACGTGGGACTCGGGGCAGCGCTACGAGGAGGCGCGCGAGCGCCTCAAGCGCCGGTTCGGCCTCACCGAGAACAAGGTGTTCCTGAAGTCATTCATGCCGCCGTCGCGGTTCAACGAGGACACCCAGAGGCGGCGTTACTACTACCTCGACACGATCGGTCTGAACTCGGCGCTCGGCGAGGATCCGGACGTCGAGGTCGTCGACGTCAAGGCAGGTGACTACACCTACGCCGTCATGGCTGACGTCGAGGTCACCTCCGACGCGGTGACCCAGAACAGTGCCAGCAACGCGAGCGTCACAGCGAACCGGCGGGTGCTGATCTTTGTCACGGTCGACGCTCAGGGCAAGGTCTCGAATCTGTCCGGCGTCCCAGCGAGCGGCGAGACTCGCCATTCCGGATGACTCGCCCCATCTTTCGACTCGCCCTATTGATAGAGTCGCCCTGGCATTCGAGTGGAAAAGCGAGTTGATGGCTAATGGCATCGAAACAGACTGACGAGTCGGGCGACCGCGCGGTGCGCAAGACGCGCTTCGTCGCCACATCCTCGTCCTCGGCGGAAGGCACGGACGCTCCGGAGCAGACGGAGCTCACGGACTGCCTGCGCACACCCACCCTCGTGGCCGGCGTGAGCATGAGCGTGGCCGCACTGCTGTGCTTTGCACTCTCCGCGGGGTTACCCGGCGGCCAGACCGCAGCGAGCGACGAGGCCGTACCGAAGGTCTCCTCCCTGCGGGCGCAGATCCGGACCGCCGAGGCGAAGACGGCCGCGCTGCCGAAGGCCAACGACGCCGAGCGCGGCCTGACCGAGGCCCTCGCCTCGGCCGGCCGGGTCGCGGCTCTGCAGAACGACTACCGCTACCTGACCCCCGGTGTGTCGGCGTCCGGCGGCAAGCTCGACGCCGCGGCGTCCCAGTCGACGCTTGGCAACCTCATCCCCTACTTCGCCCGGTCAGTGCATCAGCCGGACCTCAGGCCGTGGTACCTGCTCGCCAGCGACAAAGACGTGGCGGCCGGCATCGGGATCCCGATGAGCTTCGACTCCGGCTTTGCGTGGGTCGCCCAGGTGCCCTACCTGGTCAATGACGACAACACCATCACGGCCACCTGGCTTGCGATGGAGACCAGGACCGGCCAGGGCGAGAAGCCGGCGGTGCTGGCGTGGGCCCGCGCCGACTACGACCTGGCCCGCAAGACGTTCTCGGACATCCAGACCGGCACGACGGCCACGGGTGAGGCGCTGCGGCAGGAGGTGAAGACACCGTGAACGAGAACATCAAGGGCCGACTGCGCCAGCACACCGGGAAGCTTTTGATCGGCGGCACCGGGACGTTGCTCGCACTCTCGGTGCTTACGCTCGGCTCCAGCCTGGTCGGCGACAGCCCTGCCGCGTCGGACACAAGGCCTGACGCGCTCGTCAAGCGGCTCAAGAGCGACCTCGACAAGGCGCAGGCCGAGCTCAGGACGCAGCACGCTGCGCTGCTGACCCAACTGCCGGGCGTGGACGTCGAGCGGGTGGACCGCGATACGGCAACGGGTCGGTCCCTTCTGCTCAGCCTGACCGACAGCTCGGCGTCGACTCGGACCGTCAAGGAGCAGCAGGCACTGCTCGACGCACGCTACGGCTGCCTCGACCACGAGTCCCGTGTGCTCACCGAGTTCGTACCGGAGTGGATGACGGCGACCGGGGCCGTGCAGGGCTCGGGGACGACGTACACGCTCGCCGGCCTCGATATCGACGTGAGCCGGGTGCAGGGCCTGGATTACTCCTACACGGGGGTGGCCCGGCTCGATCCGGTCCGCGTCGGAGCGGATCGGAACAGCACTGCCAAGAGCGAGTTCGTGGTTTTCACCTACGCCACTTCTCAGGACGGCACGGTGACGTTGCTGGATGCCTACCGGGCTTCGAGCAGGACACGCGACGCGCTGGCCGCCGCTGACAAGGACCAGTACGCGGAGCCGGGCAGCACGGCGGCATCCTCCCCCAAGCCGACCGGGTGACCGAAAAGCCGATCGCATGGGCGTACACCCGAGAAGACATCAACGAGACGAAGGAGGAGAACATGTCGACCCCGACTCTGGACAAGACCGAGACGACGATTGCGACGAGCACGGTCACGACGGCGAAGAAGTCCATGAAGGAGCAGGTCTCGAAGTTCCGCACCGGATGGCGGCGTCTGGCTCCGAAGAGGGAGGGTGGCAGGTTCTCCCTCCTGGTATGGGCGGGGCTCTTCCGGGTGGTCCTCCTCGTCGTCGACTGCCTGCTGGCGTTCATCACGGCCGTGGTCATCATCCCGCAGCTGGGCGCATGGCTGCACCAGCAGTCGGGCGCGTCCCAGGGCGCGCTCACCGCGGCCGGGACCATCGCCATGTGGCTGATGCCCCTCCTCTTTCTGGTCGCTCTGCTCGCCGCAGGCGAGATCGTCCTCATGCGTGCCATGTGGCGCTCGGCCACGCGGATGATCACGAAGATCCGGGACGCCCGGCGCGGGGCGACCGGCGCCGACGCTGCATCGACCTATACGGCCAGGACCAACGAACAGAGCAAGACCACCCGCAAGAGGAGCAAGTGATGCGCACCGCGGGACTGACGATGAACAACGCATGGGCACACCGTGTCCTGCGCGAGCAAGGAGTGGAGACGTACGGGCTGGAGGGGATGGCCGCCGAGATCTGTGTCCTGGTCGAATCACTCGAACTCATGCACCGGGGCAAGGAGGAGAACTACCGCCCGTATCTGCACATCATGGGCGAGCTGCGCTCGGTCACCCCGGCCGAGGCGCTGCCGTTCGGCATCTCCCAGGTGACCTACTCCCCCGGACAGGGCGAGAAAGTCGATGCCTTCTACGAGTTCGACGACCAGCAGTTGGTCGTACTCGCCGGGAAGGGCTACTTCACGAACGGCTTTGCAGTACCCGAGCAGATCACCGGGATCGAGTGGGAGCTGCCGACCACGGCAAACATGCTCGTGCTCGCTCCGTCAGGGACGCAGGCCGAAGGCGATGCGCCCGTGGTCTTCACTCAGGTACACAACATCGGTGGCTTGGAGATCGATCTCGAGTCCAGCGGCTACGACCTCGCCGGGTACTTCGCCGACCATTCCAAGGACGGTGCCTCGCAGACCCAGGTCGTGGTCGACGAGCGTGGGCTGAAGGCGCGCTCGGATGCGGTCAACTCCCTGTTCACCGAGGAAGAACTGGGCCTGGGCTCCGAGGCCGAGCAGGTCATCGCAACGCCCGCGCCCGAGGCGGCACCGGCCGCCGACGGCATGAGCACGCGCCTGAAGCAGGTGGAGGCGGAGATCGCCGCCGAGCGCGCGCAATACCAGGCCGAGCGAGGGCGCACCGAAGGCACCACAGAAAACCTCTACCGGGAGCACGTGGCTGCAGCGTTGCGCACGGAGGAACAGGGCGAGCCGTTCGCTCCACCGCATCCGGCCCATGGTGTGCAGCATGACCTGGACCTCGACCTGGAAGAGCAGGAGCCCCAGCAGCAGACGGGTATGCCCGCTCCGAGCCTGGACGAGCGCAAGCACCACCTGGCCCGGCGCGCGGCCGATCTCGACTTCGGCGACAACAGCGAGCAGGCCCTGGGGTCCTGAGGGCGGACCAGGCATGGCGAATGCGGCCCCGGTTGCTGGCGGACAGCAGCCGGGGCCGTAGTGCATCGGCAAAAGGACAGAAGGAGAACGACGATGGGCCTGAAGCAGGACATCATCGTGGTCAACGAGTTCAGCGTGCCGCTTCCTGGCGGCAAGGGATCGCGAGGCGCGACGCCGGGACAGTACGTCGAGCGATACATGGCCCGCGAGCAGGCGACAGAGTCCCTGGCACCGATCCAGCGTCTGCGCACCGACGGCTTCGTCATGCGGTACATGGCACGGGAGTCAGCCGTCGAGCGCGCCGGCATCTCGCGGGACGTGGTGAAGACGGAGATGCGCCAGGCCCAGGGCATCGGCGGCGTGGCCTTCGGCTACGGCTCGGTCTCGCTCTCCGACGAGCAGCTCAAGGCCGCCTCGAAGGATCTCCAGCGGCACTTCGAGAACGGGAAGACCGTGCTCAAGACGGTACTTTCCTTCGACGAGGCGTACTTGAAGAAGCACGGCATCGTCGACCAGGACTTCCGCTGCGAGACGCGTGGCGACTACCGCGGCCACATCGACCAGATGAAGCTGCGCATGGCGATCATGCATGGCCTGGAGCGGATGAGCTCGGGTACGAGCGGATTCGACGATCTGCGCTACGTCGGGGTCATCCAGGTCGACACCGAGCACGTGCACTGCCATCTGGCGATGGTCGACGGCGGTCCGGGGCAGGTGACGAAGAACGGTACCCAGCGCGGCAAGCTCCTGGACCGGCACAAGACCAGGCTCCGCCGCGGCGTCGACGCCTGGCTCGACGAGAAGCAGGCGGTCGCCCACCTCTCCAGCGCCGTCGGCTATGAACGACGCAACGTCACCACTTTCATTAAGCGGTGGGCGCACGAACGGATCCGGGCCGAATCCATGCCGCAGTTTCTGCTCGCCTGTCTGCCGGCGAACCGTCAGCTGTGGCGCGCCGGCTCGAACGACGCTCGAATGCGCAAGGCGAACCGGCTGGTGACCGAACTCGTGACCGAGCAGCTCGAACGTGCCGGATCTCCCATGCCGGAGGCCATGGAGAAATGCGTCGGCTACGCGAACGAGCGTCGGGCGAGGGAATCTCTGAGCACGGGGGAATGGCAGAAGCTCGTCGATCGGGGACGCGCGCAGATCATGGAGCGCGCCGTCAACGGTGTCTACCAGATGCTGCGGGCGATGCCGGAGTCGGAGCTGCGTGTGCACACGCCGATGCTCGAAGTCATGGGGCTGGACTATCAGCAGATGGCGGTGCTGGCCGCGGACCGGCAGGGAACGGACGAGAACACGGAAGCCGACCTGGTCTCCTTCGGCTTCCGGCTGCGCAGCTACACCTCGCGCTTGCAGCACCACGCGGAGAAGGCGGGGGCTTACCGAGACCTCGTGCGCCAGTGGGAGCAGGCGGAGAAGGCCGGCGTCGCTGCCGAGGACTCACGCCCGCTCTACGACTTCTACCGTTTCGAGGAGGACTACCACCGACGTCTGATGAGCAAGTACCGCCGCTTCCTGCCCTTCCTCGGGGACGTCGGTCAGTGGTACGAGCAGCAGCGGGAAGTTGCGGCCTACGGCCAGCGGCTGCTCTCGCTCATGGCCCTGCGCGCGGACGCCTCCCTGCAGCGGATGAACGACGCAGACGAGGCTGAGAGACTGGGCAGGACGATCTACGACCAGCCGGGCGGCAGGCTCCTGACCCAGGGCAGGAGCGGCCGGGCTGTGTTGGACGCGCGCATCCGGACGATGAAGCGGTTCTACGGCGAGAAGCTGGACGGTCTGCGGGCCGATCTCGCGTCCTCCGGCCTGGTGCTGCGCGTGGGGCCGAGCCCCGAGGACGAGGCGAGTGCGACCGGGACCGACACGGTCAGCACGGAGTTCGAGATCGTTGCCGGTACCGCGTTCGACTTCGGCGAAGTCAAGGCCCTGGACCTGCATCACCTGGGCTACGACTTCGTCACCGACGTCGAGATCGGCCCGCAGGCGTCCCGGATTTTCGTCGAGACGACCGAGGAGCGCCGCCGGCTGCTGCTGGCGGCAATGGATTACCTCGATCAGTCGGGCCAGTCAGAGGCGATCCCCGGTCTGCCGGTGGACGACCTCGCGGCGATGGCACGGCTTTCCCGGGAGCTGACGACCTCGCAGAAGAATGAGGGATCGCGTCCGCTCGTGCTGCGCTCTCGGATCGCCGAGCTGCGCACCGAGCACAGACACACCGAGCGGATGCGGCGGTCCAAGGCCTCGTCGCTGGACGCCGGTCTCGTCGTTCGGGTCCAGGCCGAGGTCGATCAGGCCGTGACCAGGGCCGATGCCGCGACCGCATTCGACTCGCAGTTACCCTCCTTGTCGACTGGCATTGGGCGCGGATAGAAAAGATGAGTCCCATGCCTTGTCGAATGCTCTATACAGTATTAGCGTGAAGAGCGTCCGGCTGGCATTCGGCGCATTGCCCGGATGACGTGACTGATCACGGCCAGGCTGCCGGAAGGGCAGTCGGAACAACGGAAGGAAGAGACCATGGCGCTTCTCAAGGGCAAGGGCATGATGACCGGCGTCAACCTCATCGCAAAGGTCTACAAGACCGGCATCACCAAGGACGGCAAGTCGCAGTACATCGACGTTCAGGTCGATGCCCGCGATCCGCGCGGCCCGGAGCAGACGAATCTCCACCTCAGGTCCGAACGCGTCACGGGCGACGACGGCAAGACCCGCTTCAACAACGGCGCTCCGTACTCCGTCGGCCAGATGGCGGAGATCGCCAAGGCGGCGGGCCCGAATACCGAGCCGATCCTGGACAAGGGCGGCAAAGAGGTCGGCACCCTCTACGGCTTCAAGGGCAACGTGATGCCGGCCTCGCGCGGCACCGGCCTGGTGGTCAACACCAAGGCGGTCGAGCCCTCCGATTTCAAGGTCGACGACAAGACGCTGGACAACCAGTTCGCGTCCATGCGCTCGGCCCACAAGGCGCACACAGCGGCCCAGGAAGCACAGCGCCAGGCCCCCGAGGCCGTTCAGGCGGCCGAGGCCGAAGAGCCCTCGGTCGGCTGAGACTGAGCAATCCCCATGCGAAAGGCCCCCGGATGCCATCCCGGGGGCCTTTTGGCTACACGGGGTGTGGGCAGAAGAGAGGGACAGTTCACGGCAATCGAGTCTTCGGACTTTGAGGTGGATGAGCGCACGCCGGCGGAGCAGAATGCTGCGGAGAAGGCCGACCCAGGATGGCCGGCCGCTGACGCAGGACCGGCTCCGGGCGATGACGCCGGGTTCGCTCTTGTGAGGAACGGTGCTCTGAGTCGGTCCTGAACAGTCCAGACGGACGGGGACGACCGCGTCGGACCCGACGCGGGGTCCAGAGACGGATTCGCAGGCCGCGCCACAGCTATCCGTCGTTCAACCCGGTGGTGCGCGAGCGCCGGCCTCAGAATCAGGAGCCGACCCCCCGGCCCCGGACGGAAAGCCCAACCGGGGGACGTGCCGCACTCCGCAAGGGATGACCGCCCCTCGGCCTTGTTCGATGCGGACATGGTCGGACGCATGGGCGCAGGCCAGTTCGAGCGGCTCCCGACGCCGGAGGGCGGCGAGTCCGAGTGCGGCCGGTGAGCGCCCAAGGATCACAGCGCGGTCCGAAAGGGCTCGGAGTGAAGCCAGTAAGTCTTTCCACATCCACACTCAATGCCTTACTGAATGCCACTCATGATAAGATTTCGACTGCTTTTCCAGTTGAATCAGAGTCCGGTTGAGAGGTCTTGCGGGGCATGTTCGACGATGCACAGCTCAAAGAGCGCTACCCGCTCCTGTCCAAGCTCTCGGAGCGACTGAAGAAGGCCGAGCGCGACATCGTCGGCCGCGAGCACGAGACGACGCAGCTTCTGGCCTCGATGAGCCGTCCCGAGCTGTGCAACGCACTCCTGCTGGCCGAGGCCGGAACGGGCAAGACAGCACTCGTCCAGGCCACGATGCTCGTGGATCCCGATCGCCTCTATCTCGAAGTGGACCCGGCGCGCATGATCTCCGAGGCGGGCAGCGCCGAGAACATGGCCGCGATACTCAAGGGCTTCTTCGACGAGGCGGAGCACTTCGTCCTGAGTGAAAAACACGAACTGGTTCTCTTCATCGACGAGTTTCACCAGATCGTCCAGCTCTCCGACGCCGCCGTCGAGGCGATCAAGCCGGTCCTCGCCGCCTCAGGGGCCCGAGGCATAAGGATTATCGCGGCGACGACCTACGACGAGTTCCACAAGCACATCGCGTCGAACCAGGCGCTCGTCGAGCGTTTGCAGCGCATCAATCTCAACCCGCCGGGCCAGGAGGCGACGATCACCATCCTCAAGGGAATGGCTGAGCGTTACGGGGTGCTCGACGAGTTCTACGACGACCACATCTTCCGGCAGATCTACGAGTACACCCAGCGCTACATGCCGGCCAGCGCTCAGCCGCGCAAGTCGATCCTGGTGCTCGACTCCATGGTCGGCTGGCACCGGTTCACGCAGCGGCCGATGGATCGGGACTTGCTCTCGGACGTGCTCCAGGAGTTCCTCGGCATCAACGTGGCCTTCAAGGTCGACGGCGCGAAGATCAAGCAGCAGCTGGACACGAAGGTGTTCAGCCAGGACCTGGCCACGAGCGCGGTGGCGCGGCGGCTGCAGCTCTCGGTGGCAGACCTGAACGACAAGGGTCGACCAGAGGCATCGATGTTACTGACCGGCTCGACAGGTGTGGGCAAGACCGAGCTCGCCAAGCAGCTGGCGAAGCTTCTCTTCGGGGACGATCAGCGACACCTGATCAGGTTCGACTGCACCGAGTACGCCGAAGACTCGTCGTTCGCGAGCTTCCGCTCGGAACTCACCAAGCGCGTGTGGGATCTCCCTCACGCCGTGCTTCTTTTCGATGAAGTCGAGAAGGCCTCGCAGATGGTCACGCGCGTGCTGCTGCAGGTACTCGACGACGGCCGGCTCTCCGACGACAACAACCGCGAGGTGAGTTTCCTCAACACCTACATCCTGCTCACGACGAACGCGGGCTCGGAGATCTACCGGACGATCGCGCAGTACGCCGCCGACGACACCGGATCGGGCAAGCAGCTGCTCAAGTACAAGAAGCTCATCCACCGCTCGATCTCTTCGACGACAAGCGACAACCGGTTCCCGCCCGAGCTGCTGAGTCGCATCGACGCGATTGTGCCCTTCCAGCCGCTGTCGCTGGATACGCAGAAGAGGATCGTGCGGAAAAAGCTGCGCCAGATGGTGCAGGAGGTGCTCGTCAAGCACAACGTGCGGGTCGACATCGATACGAAGGTCCTGCGGTACCTCATCGAGGACAAGACCGATACCGACTCGGATGCCGGCGGTGCGCGTGCGGCGGTGGCGAAGATGACCGACGAGGTCGCCACCGCGGTGGCGGCCTTCATCAACGAGCACCCCTCGGAGCGGCGAATCCGCATCGACGTCGTCGGTGACCTGGTCAGTGACGACAAGAACCTGCTGAGTTCCGACGCCTACGTCGACGTCAGCGCGGTGCGATGAACCGGTCGAGAACGCGGCCATGAGTCGACCCGCCAGCCAGCTCCCCTTTCGCGCCTTATGAACATCAAACCGAATAGGGCGCAGATAAGAGATTCACAAACCAGGCGAACTGTGCTTCATCAGCGAAGGGACCGGCATCAATGGGCATTCTGGGGACGGCAATGGGGAGCCAGAAGAAGGAGCGGAAGAAGAAGCCCGACGAGCTTCTGGCCTCCGTGGTGAGAGAGACGGCGATCCCGGCGGCGGTCGAGCTGCTGCGGTCGAACACGCGCTTCGTCTTTCCCAGCGGCACGGCCTGGGTCATGCTCGTGCTCGCGGCCGATGCGATCGACGGTCTGAGCAAGCGGCACGGACGTGACGAGGCGAAAGGCTCGATCATCGAACTCATCGGCTCCGATCAGATCCGTACCGTGGCCACGGCGGAGATGCTCGAAGCGGAGGTCTTCGGCATCATCCCCGACAACGAGACCCTCGCGCGCATGGAGGAGTACTCGCTGCTCACTGGTGCCAACTACAGCTGGGCCGTCGTGTGGCAGCAGTCCAGCGGCGATCTGCTCGTCGACCTGGTGAGCGATGCGGCCTTCGTGCAGGCGTGCTCGGTTGCCGCAGGCACCACGAGCCTCGAAGAGGCCGTGGGCAAGAAGGCCTGGGAGGAACACAGCGGCTTGGTCACCGAGACGGGGACGGTGCAGGCAGTGCCCGGCTCGGTCGCTGTGAAGGACGAGGGTGATGCGATCTTCGACCAGATTCCCGGTGACGAGGAGGCCGACGAGAGCACCGACAACGAGCCGGTCTTCAGCGACGTCGTCGACGGGGATGAAGGAGCGGGCGCGCCCATGTTCCCGGAAGGCGCCGCAGGCATGGACGACGCGGGCACCTCCCTGGTCAAAGCGGAGCCGGAATTCGACGGCGACGAGGTGACTGGCTACGAGAGGTTCGACGAGACCGACTCCGGCTACGGCATCGAGGACGGCTACCAGGAGGACGCGCCGGCGCAGGAGGCTGACGACACCGTGCTGCTGGCCGATCAGGCCCAGGTGCGCGAAGTCATCGCCCGCCGGTTCCTCGCCGAGGACCTCGACCTGGACGTCCGGCTCGACGAGTTCAACGCGACCTTCGCCATCGGCGCGCCGACCGTACAGATCGCCGTGCCCGAGGGCGCGACCGAGTGGCTCGGGGATCAGGTCGCCCAGCTCAACCGGCAGGCCAACGCGGACCTGACGCAGCTGCGCTCTGCGCACGAGGACGAGCTGCGCGCGTCCTACGTCAACCTCATGTCGGCTCATACCGAGCAGGTCATCCGCGACGTGGCCACCGACCGCGAGGGCTCCCGGTACAAACGGCTGAAGGACGCCGCAGAGGCCGAGCACCAGCAGCGGCAGGCGAAGAAGGAGGAGAGGATCCGGGCCCGCCGGGCGGAGATCGCCAATGACTTCGAGGTGGATGCCGCCAAGGTGGCCCAGCAGGCGGCAATCTCGGCGGAGCTGCGTTACAAGGAGCGCTACCGCTCGAAGATGGAGCGCGAACAGATCGACTCCGCCGCCGAGATCGAGCGGGAGATCGAGGACACCCACGCCCACAACCGGCAGGAGATCCTGCGCGTCCGGCGCTCGGACGCGACGCTGAAGACGCAGACCGGGCAGACGCGGATCTTCGAGCTCCTGGCCGAGCAGCAATCGACGTACCTGGCAGCCGAGGAAAAGCGCCTGAACCAGTGGAAGTCCGAGATCAAGCAGATGATCGACGACAACCGCAAGGCCGACATCGCCCAGTCCAAGACGCTGGCCGAGCATCTGCGGACCACGGATGAGATCGGCGTCCTTCGCCGGGAGCAGCAGGCCCTCCTGGAGTCGGTGCGCACCGAGCACGCTGACCGGATCCGCAGGATGGAGGACGAGCTTGAGCGCAACCGCAGGGACGCCATCACGCAAATGACGGATCGCGACGCGGAGTGGCAGCACAACCTCAGTCTTGAGAAGGAGATGACCAACTCCCAGGTGGCGCGGGTCACTGACCTGTTCAAGCAACTGGAGACGGTCGAGGCATCGGTCGCCAGGCGGTACGAGGCGCGGTCCTCCGAGGTGCAGAGGCGGTCGAACAAGATCCTCATCGTCATGATCGTCATGCTCTCGCTCCTGATGGGCGTGGCCGGCCTCATCGCCGGTGTCGCCTTCATCCGTTGAGCGATCCGGTGATGACCGACGGGGTGATCTGACGGCGCATGGGGCGCGTTTCCCATGCGCCGTCGCCGTCTGCACGAGCAGGCGCACAGACCAGCAGAACGAGCGAGGCTCAAGAGTAGGGAGTCACGATGGTCCTGAACAGGTGGAAGGCGGCACGGCCGAAGGCGAGCAGCTGGGACAAGATATCGGCGCGGACGCCCGGCGAGACGCTGACGAACCGAGACGTCTACGACAACCAGCAGTTGGACCGCAGCAAGCTCCGGCCCCGGAGGTCAAAGGCTCCGGGCGTCGTCGCCGCAGTGGTTGCCGGCGTGCTGGTGGCGGTCCTCGCCTGGCTTTTGTACTCGGTCCTCTCCACGGCGGTGCTCTCGGTGGGCGCGTCCGTGGACCAGGGTCTGCCCGGCAGCGGCAATCCGCGCGCGTACTACGTCCAGGACACCACGACGGGCAAGAGCGGCACGGTCGTGACCTGCTACCGTCCCCTGACCAAGGACGGCTACCCGGACGTGAAGGCGCAGTGCTACCCCAGTGCCGAGGCTGTCCCGGTCCCCGACTGGTACACCGCGGCGCAGGACCGCAAGCCCGGCACCGGCGAGACGGCCGCGCCCAAGAGCACAACGACGGTCGGCGAGCAGATGGCCGATGTCTCGGGGTTCAAGCTCTTCGTCACGCTCGGCTCGGGGCTGCTGGTCATGCTCACCATCGGCACGTGGTTCTCGCGGAAGGTCGCCGCGGCGAACCTGATGAACACCACGAGCGACATCAACCAGTACCAGAACGACCAGCACATCGCTCTGCCGGAGGAGATCCAGCGGAATTTCGACTGGTTCCCCGACGCAGGCGCGCACTCGGACGTCCAGGTGAGCTCGGTGATGAGCCACATGATGCTCAGGAAGAAGGGACTGGGCACCGCCGAAGTCTCCCAACGTGCCGAGAAGGATGTCATCGACAAGGGCGGAAAGGTCGTCTACTACGCCGGCGAGGTCATGGACGACGACGAGGGCAATCCGCTGACCCGGACCCTGCCGATCATCGACGAGGACTTCGGCGATGACTTGTTCGAGTCCTCGGGCCTGCCACGGGACAAGACGATGCGCAAGAAGTACGACACGACGCTGATCCCGTACAACCCTGGCGGCAAGAACCGGGACAAGCTCGGCGCGGCGAAGCCGGGTCAGACCCCCGAACCGCACTACAAGACCGTTGCCGACCTGATCAACAGCGACTGGGAGTTCCCGGCGTACGAGGTCCAGCGCCCGGCCGGGGCCTACATTGTGGACACCGCCCCGGTGAACACGATGGTGCTGGCCATCACGCGAGCCGGTAAGGGCCAGACGTACATCGAGCCCGTGCTGGACATGTGGTCGCGCGAGAAGCGCCCTTCGAACATGGTGGTCAACGACCCCAAGGGCGAACTGCTGGTGAAGAACTACGTCTCGCTGGTCACGCGCGGCTTCGAGCCGGTGCAGTTCAACCTCATCAACTCGATGAAGACCGACATCTACAACCCCCTCGGCATGGCTGCCGACGCTGCCCGCGAGGGGGATTCGAGCAAGTGCGCGCTCTACATCGAGAACATCGGCGAGGTCTTCTTCCCGCTCGACGGAGGCGAGGACCCGGTGTGGCCGACCGCAGCCAACAATGCCTTCAAGCGCGCGACCTACGGCCTCATCGACTTCTACCTGGAAGAGGAGCGCGAGCTGCGCGAGTACGCCGCGGCGACCGGCATGGACCCCGAGGTGCTCGAGAAGCGGCTCGACGACATGTGGGGCAAGGTCACGCTCTACAACTCGTACCAGCTCTTCGTGCAGCTGACGTCGAAGAAGCGCAAGAACCCCGCCGCCGAGTTGGAGAAGCGCATGAAGGCCGGCGAGTTCGACGGCGACGAGGACGCCCTGGCGGAGGAGCAGGCGAAGGTCGCCGAGCAGGAATTCCTGTGGGAGGGTAAGGCTGAGGCTGATCTGCTCACCCTCTTCTTCAACGCCACGCAGGCCCTCCCCCGCAACACGATGCGCACGCTGGTCGGCAACGCCCACAACTCACTGGTGGCGATGGCCGGTGCCGAGAAGATGATGTCTTCGGTCTACGGCATCGCGATCACGGGGATGGCCTTCTTCACCGATCCGACGATCTCGACGCTCACCTCCGGCAAGCCCTCGCAGAACACCGACCTGGCGGGGCTGTCGTTCCCGCGCCGGCTCGGCGTGCGCTTCGCGGTCGACTTCCTCAAGCGCGAGCACCTGATCGGCATGCAGGCGGTGTGGTCGGCGTACGCCGATCCGATGTTCACCGAGAATCTGGGCAAGGACTTCGAGCACGCCGAGATCGTGGGCCGCGTGGGATGGGCCCGCTACAACTTC
This sequence comes from Streptomyces sp. NPDC006510, assembly GCF_040611955.1. Classification (NCBI taxonomy): domain Bacteria; kingdom Bacillati; phylum Actinomycetota; class Actinomycetes; order Kitasatosporales; family Streptomycetaceae; genus Streptomyces; species Streptomyces sp. NPDC006510. Next base: position 34,486 of record NZ_JBEXPH010000009.1, read on the forward strand.
AAGGGCATCTTCCCGAAGGACGAGGCCTGGCTGAAGCTCGAACTGCTCAACCCGCAGTCGAACATGCTCGTGCGCACCTTCTACTTCCACTTCAAGAAGAGCTACCAGCTCTCGCTCAACGGCCGGCACTTCGTCGTCGAGCCGGTGACGAGCAAGAAGATCATCAAGAATGGTGTGCTGCGCGAGCTGCGGCCGGTGCGCGAGGGCGGGACGCGGGACGGGAAGATCCTCTCGTTCCAGCCCGGTGACACGACCTACCCGCACACGCGGCTCGACTTCTCCGGCGGCGGGAACCCCGAGAAGATCGAGGACTCAGCGCGAGCGGTCACGCAGACGATGGCGCGGTACTCGGAGTCGCCGAAGGCCGTCTTCCTGGTCACTCCCCCGCACCTGATGAAGTACGCCAAGCTGATCCTGATTCTGGTCAAGCAGCTGGTGGACGTCTCGTTCGACCAGTCGTACATGACGAAGTCGAACCAGAAGCCGCTCTACCGGACCCGGTTCATGCTCGACGAGCTCGGCAACCTCCAGTCCGACGGCAACGGCATCTCCGGCTTCGAGACGATGCTCTCGATCGGCCTGGGCCAGGAGCAGCAGTTCACGCTGATTCTCCAGACGCTGCAGCAGCTGCGGGACGTCTACGGCGACTCGGTCGACAAGATCGTGCAGGGAAATCCGCAGCCCCTGGATGCGAAGATCGCGACGCCGGCTGGCTGGATGCGGATGGGCGACGCGGAGGTCGGAGCGAAGGTTCTCACCCCGTTCGGCACTACGTCCGAGATCACTGCCGTGTACCCGAAGGGCGTGCAGCCGGTCTACCGCGTGACGTTGTGTGATGGTTCTTCGGCGGAGGCGTCTGCCGGACACATCTGGGCGATCGAGCGCTGGAAGTCGAGCTTCAAGCTCGTTGATGGCAAGGCTGTTGGGACGAGTCCTGAGGGCAAGACCTCGACGCGTGTCTCGGAGCAGATGACCACTGCGATGATCAAGGAGCTGGTCGAGAAGGGGACCCAGGTCGACCTTCCTCGCGTCGCACCGCTGGAGTACGCGGAGGCCGCTCTGCCGATCGATCCCTACGTGCTTGGGGCGATCCTCGGGGACGGTCACGTACAGCCCAGTGGTGTCGTGAAGTTCACCTGCAACGATCCTGAGACGGTCGAGGAGATCCGTCGTCGTGGATACGTCGTCGTGGATGACATCGTCCGGGGTGAGCGCAAGGACGGCATCTGCTATCGCATCAACGGCGTGAACGCCGAGATGCGCGATCTCGGTTTCGCTGGCAAGCGGTCGTGGGAGAAGCGGATCCCCGAGGCGTATCTGTTCGGCTCAGTGCAGCAGCGCATCGACCTGTTGCGCGGGCTCATGGACACCGACGGGACGATCAGCGCCAAGGGCGAGATGGAGTTCACCTCCGCGAGCCAGGAGCTCGCGGAGGGCGTTCAGACGCTAATCCGATCGCTTGGCGGCCGGGTGGCGATCAACTTCAAGGCCAAGGTGACCTACACGTCGCCGAACCAGGCCGAGCCCAAGTCCGGACGGCCGGCACACCGCGTGCAGAACATCCGCCTGCCTGAGATCAATCCGTTCCTGCTGGGCCGCAAGGCCGCGCGCGGGAAGGACCGCACTCGCGGGTTCAACCGGATCGTCAGCGTCGAGTACGTGCGCGATGACGAGGTGCAGTGCATCAGCATCGCCGACGAGCGGCACCTCTACATCACCGACGACTTCATCCCGACTCACAACACCAGCAACATCGTGTTCCTCAAGTCGACCGACGACTCGATGATCGAGACGCTGGAGAAGATGAGCGGCAAGACGCACCGCTCGTACCGGGACAGCAAGCAGATCAGCCAGGACCTCGACAAGGTCATCGGCGGCAAGACCGAGGGTCGCGTGTCGTACACGATGAGCACCAAGGAGGAGCCGCTGATCTCCTACAACGACATGGCGTTCATCTCGCCGAACCAGAACATCATCTTCCGCGCGGGCGATGCACCGGTCTGGAACCGCAACGAGACGATCTTCCCGATGTCGTGGCGGCTCTTCGACAACAAGATCACGCACCCGGGGCACGAGTACTCGCTGCAGACGATCCCCACGCTGTCCTCGGCGATCGACTTCGACGTGCGCATGAACCAGCCCGACTTCGTGAAGATGCTCGACAAGCGCATGGCGCAGGCGGTGAAGGCGAAGAACGCCAAGGAGCTCTTCCAGGAGACGTTCCAGTACGAGGAGGTCGACATCGAGCGCCTCGACCCCGACGTCTACTCGGACGCCGTCATGCAGGTCGTCACGCGCATGACCATGCCCGACGACGGCCAGGACGGAGCCGGCCCGGTCGTGGTCGACCCGGCGGAGTACGAGTCGACGATGCTGTCCAGCGACGAGGACTTCCTGGAGAACGTCGAGCTGGCCACCGCGATGGTCACGCTGCAGGCGGACGAGGCGGACCGGAAGCGGATGGCCTACGCCGAGGGGACGATCAGCAAGGAGATGCTGATCAACCACAACGGCTCGGCGAAGCTGAAGACGCTGGATATCGAGATCGGAGAGGCCTACAAGTCGGCGCAGACCGAGCTGGAGCAGGATCACGAGCACTTCTCGGTCGGCGGCGACGGCGAGCTCCGCAGCGCCGACGGGTCCCAGACGTACATCAGCCAGGTCCGCTCGGACGCGTACGCCAGCGCGGCTCGCCGCATCAACGGCCATGTGAACGACGAGGACGCGCGGGTGTTCGCCGAGGTGGACGTCACGGAGGAGGACCTGAAGTCGCTGGCCACCGTGAAGGTCCACTCGGCCTTCTACCAGTACCTGGCCTCGCTGCCGAGCTGGGAGGTGCTGGCCGACGGCCGGTTCGACCGGGCGATGGCCATCGAGGTGAAGTCGAAGTAGCGCATCCGGCCGTGGACCGGCCGTCAGAAGGATCGCGACCAGTGCCGAGGTTGCCTCTCGATTGAGAGTGCCAGCCTCGGCACTGCCCTTTCTGAATGACTTATCAAAGACCTTCCGATAAGCAGGGTAGTCTCTATGAATACTCAAGTGGACCCGAGCCCCCACAGGAGGCTGATTGCCGTGAAGAAGGCACATGGACTGCGCAGGTACTTCTACGAGTACGTCTACTACAAAGCAGTCGAACAGGCCCGGGACCAGACCGGGCAGGTCATTCCGATCTCACAGGCCAAGGCCATCCGGGCCCGAGTCGACGAGATCCTCGGCCAGCGTGGCACGGCAGTGGCCGACCCGCGGCTGGGCGTCACGGACTGCCTCACCGCCGTCGACCAGGCGTTCAGCGAGCGGGTGCCCGGATACGAGCCCCAGTTCGGAGACCGCTCCCCGCGGAACGAGCAGTACCAGCGACTGCAGCGGGAATTCACCCGCGCCACCGGCGTCGGTGCTCGGGTCGACCCGAAGTCGGCCCGGCTGCCGATCAGCCCCTACGACCCGCACTGGTCGGAGCGTGCCAGCGTGAAACGGGCAGGAACCGCGCTGGTGTATCTGCCCGACGAGACGATCGGGCGTGTGACCGGCGGCGAAGTGGACGCCCTGGCCGATCCGCGGCTCGGGAACATGGTGCTCTGGCGCATCGATGCCGAGGGCAAGCCGTCCGAGGCCGGTCGTGCGATGACGAACGACGATGCCGCCGGACTCACCGCGCTCATGGACAAGATGAGCCAGCAGGAGTACGACCAGGTACGCGAGTGGGTCATCGACGGCGGCCGGAACCCGCAGACGGGCCGCGTCGACCGCAACCGCTTCATGTCCCGGCACGCCGTGGCCCGCTCGGCGGCAGTACTCGAGGAACTGAAGGCCCAGGGCGTGTCCTACGCGGTGATGCGCGACCGCGAGCCCGGCCAGATCAAGGCGAAGATCGCTGCAACCGGCATGGAGATCCGGCTCACCGACACGCGCCAGGAGCAATACGCCGGGGCCCGGATCTATGACAACGGCACCGTGCTGCGCTACTCGACGAACCACCGGCTCCCCGGCGGTATGGCGGTCTACTCCCCCTCGCCGGCCGAGGCCGTACAACTGCTGCGCTTCGCGCAGGGCCAGCGCATCGAGCGCACCGATCTTCCCGGGCATGCCGTCGGCGAGACCGGAACGAGTCATCAGGAGCGCGGCCGCGGTCGCACGGTTCTGGATGTACCGGACAGCTATCACGTCGATCGTGAGTCGATGTTCGTGGTGGGCGACTACGTGACCCCGGGCGAGGCCGGCCCCCGGCCCGGGTCGAAGGTGATGCTGCGCCGAGATGCGAAGAACCGGTCCCTGCCGACCTTCTTCGCCGATGCTGAGCCTGCCGAGGCCTACGCGAAGGCGGCAGTTGAGAGCGCGCGGGAGAACCTGGAGGCAGCTCTCGGCGTCGAGGCTCTCATCACTCACGCCGAGGCCGAGCTGGAGCGAACGGGCGGACGGCTGAACGAGATCGATCCGCCGGAGTATTCCGCCGACGGTGAAGTCGCAGCGATCCAGCGCTCGTACTGGGAGGTGCTCACCGGCACACACAGCGATCTGCTGCGCCCGGGTGCAACCGAGGAGATGTACCGGGAACGGCTGGACGAGATCGGCGAGCTGCAGGCCGATGAGGTGCCAGAGCTGGGCAACCTCGTCTACACCGGCACCAGCGTCGAGAAGGTCCGGCAGCACGCCGAAGACGTCCCCTTCGAGCTCATCGGGACCTGGGAGGCGGAACCCCACGACGTCGACGGCGAGTGGGTCGATCAGCGCTTCAACCCGGACCGGGTGGCGAGGTACATGACCAGCCCCACCGGGCAGTGGTCGAATCTCGACAACCTCGCCTCGGCGCTGCGCCGCTGCGGGATCCCCCCCAGCGAAATGATGGGTTCCACCTTCCAGACGACCCGGTTCAAGGACCGGCTCGTCCGCTTCGATGCCGACCGCGCCGCGCCGATCGCAGATCACGAGTCCGCGTTCATGCGGCGCATCGGGGCCACCGTGCGCGAGAGCATCGAGCGCAACGCGGCAACGGTCTCCGAGATTCTGGTCGACGAGCAGGGCGTCATCCGCTGGAGCGGCGAGAAACTGCGCCGCGACGGCAAGGGGTCGCCGATCTCCGGAGAGATCGGCCAGGTCTTCGACGCCGGCGAGCACGGCGAAATCGTCACTGCCTTCGCCAGCGGGGAGAATGCCCTGGTCGTGCCGGGCTACGAAGCCACGATCACGGCCCAGACGCCGGGCGAGGCCCCGACCTCGGTCGAGGAACGCACACGCCTGCGCGGCTACGAGCAGCTCATGCACGAGCGTATCCAGTACCAGATCGCCGGCGATCTCATCGCCGGGCGCAGTGAGACCGGCGAACCCTCCTCGCTCAACTCGGTCTACTTGCAGCTGTACAGCACGAAGCACCCGGTCGACTTCATCGAGCGCGCCACTTCATTCCAGTTCGACGGGGGCGGCCTCAAGAGGCGCGGGCACCTGGACGAATGGACGGCCGCGATCCTGCAAACCGAGGCACGCCGGGTACGCTACTCCAACGAGATCAAGCAGGGCTCGACGATCTACGCCGAGTACCGGGCCCAGCGCGACCGCACCGATCCCGCCGATGACAACCGCTTCGACGCCTGGCGTCTCACCGGCGGGCGGAACATGGCGGTACTCACCGGGACGGACCGGAACGACGTCGCCGCGCCCGGCGGTTATTTCGACCCGGTGATGACCGGCGGCGCGACCAACCAGGGCGTCGTGCGGTATCTGACCACGCAGGCACAGGTAGACGGCGCCGGCCGGATTCTGCCGGGCGACGAGACACTGGCTGGCCAGCGTGCGCCACTCATGACCCTCCCGGAACTCAAGACGCTGCGGTACGACCCGTTCGACCGTCAGCAGATGACGGCCTCGACAATCATGCAGTCCTCGGAGGTCACCGGCCCCACGTACACCGCGCTGATGACCTTCGGCGGCTGGACGGCCGACGATCCCATCGTCATCAGCTCGGAGTTCGCCCAGCGCCACCAGATCCGCGGGGCCGGCGGGAAACTGCGTGACCTGGTCGTCGGCGACAAGATCAGCGACCTTCACGGCAACAAGGGTGTCGTCTCTCTCGTTGTCGACCGCAGCATGCCCGAAGACGGGGCCCGGGAACAGGGCATCGAGCAGGAGGTCGCGTGGTTCCGCGCGAACCCGCGCATGGACGTGGTGATGAGCCCGTTCTCGCTCATCTCCCGCCGCAACGCCGGCTCCGCCCGCGAGCTCATGACGAGCAACGGCCGCGGAGGGGCGGAGCAACTCAAATCCCCCGTCGGCAAGGTCATGGCAGGCAGCTTGAGCCGGATGCGCTTCGTGGTCACGCACATGGCGGTGGACGAGAAGACGAAGATCTACGACGACGAGCAGGTGCGCGCGGGCAAGGGTCGCAAGGCATCCTCGCAGCTGGCCTGGGCGCTGCAGTCCAAGGACTGCCCGGCAATCATGCACGAGTTCTACGGTCACAACAGCGGGGCCGAGTCGAACCTGCGTGAGTACTTGCTGGTGACAGGTATGGACATGGAGGCAGACGGCACACTGCGGGTAGTCGGCCAGGCCGAGGGCGTCGATGAGCGTCCCGAGCGCCGTTTCATCGCGATGCCCGAACTGCTGCGCACCCAGCCACGCAAGGAAGGCCGGCTCCCAGGGCTCAACACCACGGCAATGCGCAAGTCCTTCGGCAAGCTCATCGGAGACCGGGGCGGGGACATGGAAATCCCGTTCGCGCTGACGTACCCGACCGGCGAGCAGACCGAGGCGGTGAGCGCGGCCTCGTGGAAGTTGCCGGTGATGTCTTCGCATCTGCGCAGTGGCCAGGAGTTCGAGGACGGATCCTCAGTCACGCACGACTACACCCGCAGCTATCAGGACGTCTTCGTTGAGGCCTGCCGCTACCGCTACATGGCCGAACAGCTTGAGAGCCAGGGGCTTTCCGCCGAGAAGCGTGCCGAGGTGCGCCGAGGCATGAGCGAATCGGTCTCGCGCGCACAGCGCGCCTTCGAGGTCATCACGACTGACGCGCAGAACCGGGTGCTGACGGGCAAGAACAACATCTTCAAGACCGGGTTGATGTCCTCGCGGCTCACGGACTCGGCGACGATGGTGTGGACCGCGGACCCGCGGCTGGATGTCGACCAGGTTGCGCTCAGCTCGGTCAAGGCCCAGCAGCTTGGGCTGGCCGAGGGCGACCACGCACTGGTGTGGCGCGACCCGGTGCTCCGCGACGCCGGAGTGCGCTACATGCGGGTCGCGATTGACGACCGGCTCACGGGAGCCGCGATCAACCCGGTGATGGACAAGTGCTTCGACGGCGACTTCGACGGCGACGCGGTCGCTGTGGTGAAGCTGCACGGCGAGGCAGCCAAGGCTGAGGCCCTGGCGAACCTCTCGGTGCCCGCCAACCTGCTCGACACCGGCGTGGTCGGTCCGGATGGATCACACCCGCTGGCGATGCAGGTTTCCTTGGACACCAAGGTCGCGCTCTCGAAGAACGGGGAACTGGCCGAGGAACTGGAGAGTTCGCGGCAAGAGGCGAACCGGATCAGGCTGCAGTCGCTGACGGGAGCGGAACCGCCGAAAGACGTCGAAATCGCCCAGCAGGTCGTCATGGAGGAGCTGAGTGCGCTGTACCGTCAGGCACAGCGCGGCGAGTTCGGCGCGGCGCTGACGTTCTCGGACCGCGAAGCGCACCTGCAGAGCGTGCGCGAGGTCTGTGTGGAGACCGGTGCCAAGGGCAGCGAGAAGAAGCTTGCCGACTACGCCCGGAACCTGGGCGATGCGCAGGGCACGCCCGGGATCACGCAGGCCGACCAGGAGGCCTCGATGTTCGCCACGGCAATCAAGGCTCATGGGACGGGCCTGGGCGGCTCGTTCAGCCAGCGCGCGGTGCGGGCGCTGCGCAGCGTGGATCTCAAGGCGGTCCTGGAGGTCACCTACCCGGTGACCCAGTCAATCCTGCAGGCCAAGCACGACGCGGCCGAGGCCCGGCACAAGTACGAAATGCTCCAGGGCCCCGGCCGCGACCTCTGGAGGGGCCGCAGCATCGAGCACGTCGGCCCGGGCCAGTGGCGCACGGCATTCGTCGACGGCGAGCCCGTTCAGGCCACGGCTGAGGAGTGGGAGTCCCAGTTCACGGAGTTCTACGAGTCAAAGGAGGGCTTCGGCGTCACGGTCAATCCGGACTACGTGGCCCGCGTGGCCCGCGCGCTGCAGGACCCGAAGACCGGGCTTATCCGCAACCTTGAGGAAGACCCGTCGCTCCGGGGCACCGTGATGGACCGGATGGCCTACGGCGGTGCTTTCGCTGATCTGGTTGAGGCAGCGAAGAACCGCGAGAGCGTCTACGACGGCGAGAGAAATGAGCAGTTCGCGTCCTCGGGGACCCGGAAGGCCCAGGCGGAGATGGCCCGGCAGCTCGGTGCACTGGGCACCGCCGAAGCACACGCTCTGGACAACGCCGCGATCGCCGTCGACGACTCGGTGGTCAAGCCCGACGTGATCGGCCAGGACGCCGAGGCCTCCCGCACCCGCGGCGCGCGCCGCCGCTCGGCGCACGCGGTGAGCATGAGCGCGGCGCGCCCGGTCTACGCACCGAGCATCGAGATCGACCAGCAGCCCAGCAGCGAAGACGGCTACGGAATGGGGCGCTGAGGTGGCACAGCGCAAGGACCTGGAGAAAGAGCCCGCGGACCGTCGGCGCACGACCAAGGCGCTGCCGGTCGGCAGCAACAGCACTAGCCAGGCCGACTCGCACTCCGGGACGAGCGGCGACTGGCAGCGGGCCGGTAAGCCGCAGGGCAGCGTCTACGCCTCCTGGGACGCGCGCTCGGACGAGCCGTTCGACGCCGAGGTGACCGACGAGGCGAGAGCGGAGAATGCAGACGGCTCGCGCGCCTGGCGCGAGCGCCTCCGGGAACGCACCCGCGGGTTCTTCGGCGAGAAGACCCGGGAGCGGATGGCCGACCGCGAGCGCGTGCGCTGGATCGACGTCGATCGGGCCGAGGACGAGAGCGATGATCTGGATCAGCGCGAGCAGTTGCTCAAGCTCCGGGCAGAGACGAGGCTCGCCGGCGAGAAGTACATGGCCTCGCTGCGCGACTCGAAGCTGCTGGTGCCCGGCTTCAATGATGAGGAGCGCGACGAGCAGCTCAGCGCCATGCAGCACGTCTACATGCAGATGATGATGCAGTCGTGCCTCAAACCGCTCTCGCGTGGAGTGAACACCAACTCGGTCATCCAGGCCGCCGGCATGATGATGGCGATGCGGATGCTCTCCCCGGACTTCAAGAAGGAGATGGGCAGCTACCTCCAGCCGCTCAAGGACAAGATCCAGGAGCGCATCGACACCAGGGCCCGCGCAATGGTCTCTTCCGCCGAGGGCAGCATCGCGCACCGGCAGAAGCTGTTCGGGGACATGAAGAGCGACGCCCGGCGCGAGCGGCTCGTCGGCAGCACCGATCCCCGTGACCACCTGACGAAGAAGTGGCGCAAGCGCTTCGACGCCATGCAGCACCGCGAGCGCGGCCACCGGGAGATGTTCACCCCGGACTCGGCGGCCATGACCGAGGTCGCCCTCATGGAGAACGCCTTCTGGAAGATGCGCGAGCCTGGTGCGGACGTCGGCCAGATCCGTGACAGCTACCGGGCAATGCGCAAGCGGCTGCACGACCAGATGGGCGAGGACGGCCTGGAGCGTCAGGAGGTCGTCCAGCGCGCGCGGTTGATCATCGGGGAGCGGATGGAGTACGAGCCCGAGCTGCGCACGATGTTCAACGGCGTGGCACACGGCCGGATCGTCAAGGCTCCCGCACACGAGAAGGAGGTCAAAGGAACGAACCGTGTCCGCAGGGTCTGGAGCGGGGAGTTCGACGACCAGTTGGGCCATCGCCTCCCCGGGGACGCTATGTTCACGCTGCGCCGGCCCATGGACGGGGACGTTCACCAGGTCCAACTCGCCGAGACGATGAGGACCTCGATGCTTGATGCGCTGGCCTGTGGCGACCAGAAGGGCTACGGGGTCAACGTGTTGGGCTATCTGGTCGGCTTCGCGGCGAAGAGACAGGGCCTGGACACCAGCGGTCTGCCCGGCATGCTCCAGCACCGCCTGGACCAGTCCGAGGTGATGATCGCAAGCATGGACATCGACGGCCTTGCTCCCGAGGAGCAGCAGCGGGTCTACTCCAACGCCTACGTCGATGCGATGGAGGCGGTGAACGAGGAGTATCCGGACCTCGTGCACGAGCTGAAGCGGAGCCTCGGGGAGAACTGGAAGCAGACATTGCAGACTGCGGTCGACGACCCGCGCACCTTCTTCGAGGAGCAGCGTTCTAGGTCCCGTTCACACCGCACGGGCCCGTCGCCCGAGCAGGAGGCCGGCCCGCAGAACGACGGCCCGAACACCGAGGCCTACCAGCTGACCTGAACGCGGTTCGACATCACGGCCAAGGAGCAGGAGGAAGAGCCATGAGCCGGGAACAGCACGAGGAGCAGCAGACGCGGTACGGATCGCACTTCGCGCGAATGTTCGGCTATGTCACAGCGGAGGACCGGAGCCGATGGGAGCAGACCCGAGCACAGAACCAGAAGCACATCAACGCGGCGGTGGAGGCCACGAAGTCGTCGCTGGGTTCGATGCTGGATTTCGGGGAGCGCATCGTCGGCGCGAAGCTCGACGCGGCCCACCGCGTGGCGGCGCAGCAGGGGTTCGAGGAGTCCCACGACAAGATCGTGAGTGAGCATCGCGACCCGAGAACGCGATCGATCACGGAGACGGTCGACTACGAGCCCAAGGACGACCGGGAGGAGATCGAGCCGGATCTGGAGCTCTAGTAGGGCTTTGTTAGGTGGTGTCGTAGGTCTGCCATGGGGTGGGTTGGTGGCAGGTGGGGCAGGTCCCGGCCCAGGTGGCCAACAGGTGCTGGAGGAGGGCCAGGGCCTGGTAGAGGGTCAGGCCCTGGCAGGGGCTTTTGGGCGGGACCTCTGTTCGGTCAGGAAGAGGTGGGCGGCGGTGACGAGGGTGACGTGGCGGTGCCAGCCGGTGAACGAGCGGCCCTCGAAGTGGTCGAGTCCGAGTGTCGTCTTCAGCTCCCGGTAGTCGTGTTCGATGCGCCACCGTAGTTTCGCGAGGCGGACCAGATCCCGGGCGGGGATGTCGGCGGGCAGGTTGGAGATCCAGTACTTGACCGGCTCGTTCTCTCCTTCGGGCCACTGGGCGATCAGCCACCGCGGTGGAATGACACCGTTCGGGGCGGGTTTGGGGCGGCGGCCGGCGAGGCGGACCCGCAGGAACACGAAGCGGGCAGACATGGCGGCTTTCGAGCCCTTGCGCCAGGTGACCGCAACTGTCCTGTCGCGTCCCGCGGCCAGGACGTGCTCGCGCAGGCTGACCGGGCGGGTGCGGTAGCGGGGCAACGGTCTGGGCCCGAGCCCGCCATAAGGCGGTTCGTAGGGCTCGGCGGTCTCGGCATGGGCCGTCATCTCGCCCTTGACCTGCAGCGCGTAGGCCAGCCCGCGGTCCTCCAGGCCGTGGCGGAAGTCAGCGTTCGCCCCGTAACCGGTGTCCGCGACCAGCACCGCCGGCCGTAGTCCGAGCGCGGCCAGTTCATCGAGCATGTCCAGTGTCAGCTGCCACTTCGGCCGGTGATGCTCATCTTCGGGGATCCGACAGCGGGCCCGCCGGTCCGCAGCCTCCGGTCGGTCCCAGCTGCCGGGCAGGAACAACCGCCAGGACAACGGGCACGACGCGGTGTCGGACGCGGCATGGACGCTGACCCCTATCTGGCAGTTCCCGACCTTGCCCAGAGTGCCGGAGTACTGCCTGGCCACCCCCGGTGAGGACTTCCCGTCCTTCGGGAACCCCGTATCGTCCACCACCCACACCTGCGGCCGGACCACCACCACCGCCCGGCGGGCCAACCTGGCGCGAACCGCATCGACCAGCCAGGTCGACGAGGTCATGAACTGCTGCAACTGCTGATGGTCCACACCGAGGCGTCCGGCCATCGGCTGCATCGACTTCCGACGCCCATCCAGCAGCAGTCCCCGCAGATACAGCCCGCCTTTCACCCGCTGATCAGCACGCGCCAGCGGCGCGAACACCTCCCCAGCGAACTCCTCCAACCGACCCCGACACGAAACGAGTTCATCCACCCTCATACCAGCAGGAAACCACCAGAGCGACCACTTGCCCAGACACCTAACAAAGCCCTACTAGGAGCTGTCCGGCCGATCAGGCTGCATGTGAGGGTGCTGGCGTGGGTCGGTGACGCTGAATGGCGCTCCTGGCACGGAGGTTGACCCGTCCCGGCTACCCGACTAAGGCCCTCACCGAACGGGGAGTCAATGGTGAGCGGGCGCTGGCCAACCTTCGCACCGCCGCGCAGATGCTTCAGGAGCCCGAGCGCTGGCCCAGGCCGTTCGAGACCATCCAGGCGTCCTACCGATCCGCTCTGGATGCGCTCCTCAAGGAAGCCCGAGAGAACTTCGAGGGTCTGAACGATGCCCAGAAGCAGGTCAACAACGAGGTCGCGAGCCTCCTCAAGCAGGCCGGGAAGAAGACCCCGCTGGGCAAGTTGCTCACCGCTCTCGACGCCGCCGACGCGCCGGATGCACTGGAGCCGAAGGCCAGCCTGGGAACGGAAGTCGAGCGGCTGATTCGCATCCCCAAGGGCCGCCTGCCGGTTCATCCCGACCCCCGGCCGGAGTACGAAGTGGTCCGCGCGCTCCTTGACCTGGCTCAGGAGCTGACGACGCTACCCGCCAGTGGGGATGACCAGCGGGCAGTCGTCGAGACCCTGCGCCGCGTGCGGCAGGCCCGCCAGGAGGAGCGGCCGAAGAGGCGGCCCGACCGAACGGCCTCGACGGCCTGCGGGGGCTACATCCCCCGAAACCGATCGCCACGCTGGCCGGCGCGCCGGTACCGTGCCGCTGTGACCATCTTCGAGGCTGACCGGATCAGGCCATCGGCGGACGACGTAGCGCTGCTGGCGGAAGGTTCCCTGTTCGCCTTGCGGCTGCAGGACTTCGGGCCCAAACAGGAAGGCGCGGTCGCGCTGGGCCTGCTGCGCGACATCTGCGCCATGCTGTGCGAGCCGGACGGCCGCGAAGAGCCGTACGTCACCGCGCAGGCGATGTGCCGGGTTGCGATCGAGCGCCTGATGGAGATCGGCGGGAACAACTACCAGGGGCTGAAGGCAGCCCAGGCTGAGGTCTCCAAGTCCCTGGGTACGGTCTTCAACACGGACAGCTCGCGCAAGGCCGTGACTCCGGTGGACGGCCTGATCGAGGCCCTGGACTACCTGCCGGCGTTTCCCCAAGGGGTGGACGCGGACAGTGCTCTCGGGAAGGCCATTGTCAAGCTGCTCCGCTCCCGGACCGCGGCTACGGAGGCCGAGCACCCGCCGATCTCGGCGCTCGGCGCGACCCAGAAGGTGCTGGACGCCGTCGACGGGCTCGGGGCCACGGTGCCCCAGACGTTGACTGCCGGACACCCTCTGACGGTCGCGCTGCGCGAGCTCCACAAGATCCGGTCGGACGAGGAGTTCGGCCGTCAGGCGGTGCTCGACCGGCGGCTCGAAGCGGTCGGTGCGGCCTACGCGCGGCTGTGCGAGATGGAGGAGCAGCAGGGCGCCTACCGGATCATGCAGCTGACCACGGTGGTCCACGACGAAACCGGCCAGCGGCCGGGCAAGGCAGAGAAGGCGGCATTCAAGCTCTGGACGGAGCAGTACAGCATCGGGTCCGGGGTCGTACACCCTGGTCGCGAGGCGAACGCGGTGACGGCGGTCGCGATGCTGCACGACTGCCTGGCCCTGATCCAGGAGCTCGTCGCCACGGTCGTCGACCAGGCTCCCGAGTGGGTGGCTCTCGGCGCGGTCACTTCCCCGACTCCCGAGCAGATCCAGAAGGTCAACAACCTGCACAACCCCGCTGCCGCCCCCTACCTGTTCACGCGGTTCACCGGCTGGGAGTGGCTGGAGAAACTGGACGCTGTCCGGCTTCTACCGGAGGAGGGCCGGTGGCCGGCCAGGCCCTACTTCGAGCGTCTCGCCGATGAGAGTCCCGCCCGCCTGGTGGAGTGGCTGAACAAGGACAAGCACCTGGAGATGATCTGGCGGTCCGGCCGCGGAGCCACCGCCGAGCTCGTCCTGCTGTGCCGGCACCTCGGCGGCCACGGCGCGGCCCTGGTCACCGGCGCGCTGAAGAAGCACTCCGTCGACGGTGTACGGACCATGGCGGTCTACTGGGCACAGGAGACCCTGCCGGCACACCGGGACGCCGCGTGGGTGGAGGCGGCAGTCAAGGCATTGTCCGTCGGGTCGGACGGCTCCGCGGCCGACTCCTGGAACATCCGTACCGTGCTGGCCCAGTTACTGGAGACCGGCCGAACGAGTGGCCCGCAGCTGGCCCGGCGGGTCCGCACCGGACTCGCGGCCGTGCTGGCCTCACACCTCGCGGTCGAAGGCGTCCGGGGCCAGTTGCAGATCAGCGACGACCTGCGTGCGCCGAGCCTGGCCGGGGACCGGGCGCTGACGGGGGCCCGGCTCGCGGCGGCGGCCTGCATCGAGTTCGCTCGCATCGAGCTCAGCGAGGTCGGCACCAACCTGGCCGCACGGACCGGTGCCTGGACGTCCAAGACCTTGGGCGGCTGGGAGCGGGAGCGGCTGATCGCAGTCCACCTGGTGGACGCCGCCGAGATCGCGCCGACGGACGTCTCGTGGTGGAAGGCCGCCTTTGCGGTGCTCGCCCGCCTGAGCGCCATGACCTACCTCACCCCGGACGTCGGCCGGTTCGTCCAGGTGGCCATCGGCACCTGCGAACCGGCGGACCAGGCCGACCTCGAGGCGGCCCTGACCGAAGGCTTCGGCCCGGTACCCGGCCCGGAGGCACTGCGGGCCGCCCGCGCCGAGCTGGCCGACGACGACGCCCGTCTCGCCCGCACGCTCGCCTCCGTGCTCAGCGGCACGGAAGCGCTGGCCGAACTCCTCGGCGAGGACGCGGCCGACATGCCGGAGCTGGAGTGGGAGTCCGCTCTCCAGCCCGTCTGGCGGACCGTCTACTGCCTCTCGGAGGTGGCGCCCGCATCGGTGCTGGCACCCTGGCGCCCGGTGCTGGACCTGCTGGCCGAGTTCACCGGGCCGCCCCCGGTACTCACCGAGCCGCTGATCAAGATCGGGCCGTACCCCGACCACGGCGAAAGCACGGTGGCGGACTTCGTCACCCGGTGCAAGGAGCGCGGTGTCCTTGTGGGCGCCGCCGAGCTCTCGGCACGCACTTCCTCGCAGGGGGACTACTACAAGCGCACGGACCTGCGGATGCTGGAGGCCGCCATCCACGCGGACCCCGCGGCCTGGGCGGCCGACATCTCGGCCGTCGCGGCCACCCTCAGCTCGTTCGACCTGCGCACGGTCTACCTGCAGACCCTACGCACCGACCAGCAGCAGGCGGGCCTCGCCGAAGACGACGGACGACTGCTCACCAACGCCTGCACCGCCGCCTGGGACCTGAAGAACCAGCTCGAAGCAGGTGACGGCAGCGCCGACCCGGACATCGACGAACGGGCCCGCTGGATCGTGGCCCAGCTGCTGCGCCAAGTCTGGGCACTCGGAGCCGACCCCGGCGTAGACGAGGCCGCGGCCGTTACCTGGCTGCTGGCCGCCGTCCGCGCCTGGACCGCGCCCGCCTCGGTCCCGGACAGCCCCTACGTCACCGCGAGCGCCACCTCCGGCGGCCTCGCCCTGGTCGCCTTCCTCCAGTGGGCCGTGCGCCGCGCGGCCGACACCGGCCGCCTGCCCGCCGAAGCCATAACCCAACTGACCGAGCTCGTCACCGACGGCCGCGATGACCGCGCCCTGGCCGCCATCGGCGCGGCCCTCACCCCGCTGCGCCACTACGCCCTGCCCTGGTACACCGACCACCAGGCCACCCTGCTCGACCTCGCCGCGCCGTCCGCCCCGATTCACACTTGGCTGCGCTCGCTGCACCGCCTCGGCGCCGACGAGTTCGCGGTGCTCGGCGACCTCGACCCCGGCCTGGTCATGAACTACCTGCGCGCCGGTGCACCCGAGGAGGTGTTCGACCGGTTCGCCGCCACCCTGCTCCACTCCCCTGGCACCTTCGACTCCGACTTCCTCGCCACGTTGATCACCGGTGACGGCGGCCCGGCGGCCGTCTCGACGCTCCTCGGCGACATCGCCCGGGCACTGCCCCTCGAAGACGTCGCCGGTCTCCTCTCTCTGCACCAGCGCGCCTTCCAGCTTTGGGACCAGGCCCTGGACCTCGTCGATGGAGACCCCGCCCTCGCACCTGCCCTCGTAGGTATCGGCCACTTCGCCTTCACCGAAGGAACCGACCAGCGCCAGTGGCTGACCCGGACCCTGCGCACCGTCGCCGCCACCCCAGACATCAAGTACCCCGACCGGGTCGCGCAGCGAGCCGCCCGCAGTGCCCAGAACCCGGATGCCCTACGGATCCTGACCACGCTGGTGGCCGGCACCGGCGGAAGCCAAGGCCAGATGGACTACCGGGCCCACGCCGTGATCCGAGCCGCGCAGGACGCCGTCGACACCTCCGAACCCGGGACCGAGGGCCGGGCCGACCTCGGACAGGCCCTTGGCCGCTACGCCAACGACGTGGAACGCACCACGGCCTGGTAGTGACCACCACCTGCGGCGGGCACCGACCGACAGCCCACCGCAGGGCACCAGGCGTCGCAGCCCTACCGCTGGCAGCGCTGCCGCACCTGGGTCCGCTCGCCCGTCCCGCTCGGCGGCATGAAACAGCCCCCGTACACCTCAGCGAGACTCAGCAACATGGTGGTAGCGGGCGCGGTCGCAGTCCTCGGCCAGCACGGTGACGCGGGGGCTGGTCAGGATGGGGCTGTGGAACTGGTGGCCGCCGTGGTGAGGTTGGCCTCGGCGAGGAACCCGGCAGCTAGGACTTTGTCCGGCCGATCATGATGTGGGCGGTCGGGCATGATGCCCGGGTGAGCATCATCGTGAAGTTCTTCGTGGCGCCGGACGACACGTCAGCGGCTCTGACCCTCCAAACCGGGCCGGGACGGACATTCGAGTCGCTCTCCTTCGGTAACTTCGATCCCGAAGAGGCAGTGATCGAGTGGGAATGCCTTCTGGCCGGCGGCAGCTTCGAGGAACTCGTCGATGCCGGTGAGCCTCGCATCGTCGCGGGCCAGGACAACGACGGGTGCGTCGTCTTCGCGATCTCACCTCGCCTGTCCACTGCACTCGGGGACGCCGGGCACTCCAGGTTGCGGGACATCGCCGCCTCATGGGCTCAGCTGCGCGCGGAGGATGGCGAGGCCATCGACACGGAGATCGCCGAGGCGGTCGTGCGTGAGCTGGCTGGTCTCGTCAGCAGCGCCCGGCGCCAGGATCACGGCGTCTACTGCTGGGTCGCGTAGGAGTTCATGTTCGGAGCCAGAGGGCGACAGCCGCCGCGGTGGCGGTGCGGAGGAAGACGTAGCCGCGTTTGTCGTAGCGAGTGGCGACCGCCCGGGACTGCTTCAGGCGGTTGATCGCCCCGCTCAACGGTGTTGCGCTTCTTGTAGCGGTCCTCATCGAAGCCGGGCGGCCGTCCACCGCGTGCGCCCTTGCGCAGGCGGGCCGCCTGGCTGTCGGATTTCTCCGGGATGGTGTGTCGGATTCCCCGCCGTCGCAGGTAGTCGCGGATGGGGCCGTTGCTGTAAGCCCTGTCGGCCGCGAGGCTGTCCGGCTTCTTGCGTGGCCGTCCCAGGCCAGGTCTGGGCACTCGGATCTTCTCAAGGACCGACTTGAACTGGGTGCAGTCTGCCCGCTGACCTGGAGTGATGATGAGGGACAGAGGGCGGCAACGGCCGTCCGCGCTCAGGTGGAGCTTGCTGGTGAACCCGCCCCGCGAGCGACCCAGGCCCTCACCTCCAGCACCACCTCCACCAGGCGGGCAACGAGACTCTGCCACGGCGTCTCGTCCTGGTGTTCCATCCCTGCGGCCCCCTTTGATCCCGGGGCCGGAGGCGGGTCGGTGCGGGCGCCGGCCGCGTGCTGATGGGCGCGGACGATGGTGGAGTCCACCGAGATGTCCCAGTCGATCTCGCCAGCGGCGTCGGCCGCGGCCTGGACCTGCTCGAGCAGACGTTCCCAGGTTCCGTCGGCCGACCACAGGCGATGGCGTTCGTAGACGGTCTTCCACGGCCCGAACCGTTCCGGAAGGTCACGCCACTGCACCCCGGTCCGAACCCTGTGCAGAATCCCGTCCATCGCCTGCCGGTGATCCCGCCACCGGCCACAACGCCCGTTACTGACCGGCAGAAACGGCCGCAGCCGCTCCCACTCGGCATCACTCAGATCAGCCCACCCCATGTCCACATCAACGACCCGGTGATAAAGCGGTCACGTGATCGGCCGGACGAGTCCCAGTCGAATGAGCTATAACAAGAGCATCAAATGGATGCCACATAGATCGGTACTCCTTCTTGAGTCACATCAACTTCCGATAGACTGGTATTCAAGTGAGATTGCAGCATGAAGGACGATAGGACAGGGCGTGGGTATGGAGACGACGACGAATCCGCGTGTCAGCAAGCGCAGGTTCATCTCTCGGGTCGCGACTCGCAGCGGGCTGCCGGTCCGAGTCGTGAACAACGTGTACGAGTCACTGCTCGGTGAACTCACGGGTGCGGTCAGCTGCGGAGAGACGGTCGTGCTCACGGGTTTCGGCCGCTTCTACCGACAGGCTCACAAAGGTCACAAGGTGCGCTTCGGCAAAAGCGACGTCGACGACTACGTGGTGCTGAAGTTCTCCGCTTCGAGCAGCTTCAACCGCCGGCTCGAGGCTGACGAGGACGGGACGTCCCGGCCGGAGACCTACGGAATGGTCGAGGATACGGACGGCTTCGAGGACATCGTTGAGAGCGAACTGCGGGACGCGTCGTAGGCGGCGCGAAACGGGCGGGTGAAAAAAGAGAACCCTGGTGATGCACATGCATCACCAGGGTTCCTCTATGGCGAGAATGGGGGCGTCTGCCTGGCAGCTTCCTCGGTCCGCAGGTAACACGGAGTCTGGTAGCCGCAGCCGCCGTCGGCCGTGGGACAGCGCCGGGTCCAGTGGGCGCTATTCCCTGGGCGCTGGAGTCAGTGTTCCTCGGGGTTCTCGTCGGCCGGCGGCCGGTTGGGCGGGTTGAAGTTCTCCCCGAAGGCGGGCATCTGGTAGGTCTCTTCGAGGGCCATTCGCTGCCTGCGTTCGCTGGCTGCGTGGGTGACGGCGCCAGCGATGCAAACGGCTTCGGCGGCGACGAGGGTGGTCATCGGTGAGGCGACGTGGCCGGTCAGGACGAGCCAGATGCCGTTGATGGCGGCGGCTGTGACACCGCCAAGCAGTGCGCTGTGCAGCATGACAATGGCGAGCGGGCGCATTGGTTCTCCAATCGATTGAGTGGACGTGAGTCGGGGCGGCTGGGCGGTCAGGTGGCGGACTGCTCGTCGAGGACGTGGATGGTCGGGCACGGGTACGGGGCCGGGGTGTCGGTGCTGCCGTTGCCGTACCCGGAGCAGTTGACGCCGATCGTGCGGCCGTTGTGGTCGACGGGGGCGTGGCGGCCTCGGCCTGCTCGGCACGGTGTTCGGCTGCGTGGGCCTGATCTCGCTCGTCGGCGGCAAGCTGCGCTGCGACGACGGGCCACTGGCCCAGCTCGGTGGTCCCGGCGGCCCTTCGATCGAGTCCGGCGGGGAGGATGCTGCCGCGTCGGGGGCGGTCGACGAGGTGAAGCAGCTACTCACGAGTAGTCATCAGATCTTCCACCACCCGTCGAAGCCGGGAGGGAACGCCGGGCAGTTGGCGTTTCTGCGCGCCCCAGTAGCTCTCGCCGACCCAGCGGCCTTCGCAGTTGCCGCCGTAACGGCCGTCCAGGTCCGCCGACAGAGCCTTCCGGGTGTCGTCGAGGTTCAGACGCTCCGGCAGGTAGTGGCTCAACAGCTTCAGTGTTCCGAGGCACATCCGGGTAACACCCCCCGGCGGAGACAAAGTGCGTTGATCGAACCGCGGAAGGCAATGCGGTCGCCGCGCTCGTGCTGGTTGCCGGGCTATGGCGTGCGCAATGTCATCGGGCCCAGCCCACGTGTGCGGTGTGGGGATGTCATAACAGAACTCGGCCTGGCAAGACTCGCACTGGGCGTAGCAAACGATCACGGGCCTGGCTTCTCGGTCACTTCGGGGTGGTGTCGAGCGCGTTGAGCACCCGCGCCCCGGTCTCAACGAGCAGTCCCTGGGCGGCTGTCCGGATCTGCTCCACGGCGGTGTGGTGCCTGTGGGCCCGGTACTCGGTCGGAGTCATGCCGAGTGCGGCGGCACGGTCGGCGGTCGTGTTCCTGAGTCCCTTCGGTTCCTGCCCGGTGCCAAGGATCTGCCGGGCGAACGCGAGGGCGTGCTGGTCGGTCTGCTTGGCCACCCAGGCCTCTCGCTCGTCGGCGTCGTGCTGCTCGGACCAGACGAGAGCAGCGGCCGCTACGAGCGCGTTGTAGGACTTCGCGGCTGCATCCAGCCACTCGGCGCCGGCGAGGCCGGTCGCGGGCCCGAGGAGTGCGAGGTAGGAGTTCACGCGCTCCAGTCGGGCGGCGTGGGTCTTGATGAGTACGGACGGCTGCTCTGGGTCGTCGAGGACGACGGGGTCCCGGATGCCGAGGATGTGGCCAGTGGACCAGCGGGTGCGGCCCTCGTGGATGGCGGCAGTGGCCCGGTCGCGCAGCAAGCTCGCGGCCTGGCGGAATTCGTGGGCGGGTGTGGTCAACGTGATCCTCCAGATGCTGGGGCGCCGCGCAGGTGGCGGCACCCCAGCGATGGTCAGTGCTGCGTCTGTTCGCGGTAGGCGGTGGTACGGGTCTGGTACTTGTCGTTCCGGCGGACACGGGTGCCGCTGTGACTGGTGCAGAGCTGACCGACGGGGGGACTTGCACGCAGGCCAGTTGACGGCGAGGGCGGCGGAGAGGATGGCTCGATGGGCGAATCCGCGGGCTACTCCTCGGGCAGCGGGTCGAGCAGAGCGGCACGCTGGTCGAGCATGCGGGCGATGTCACGCATGCCGGTGCAGACGGCGCGGTGGCTGCGGTCACCGGCCCCGCGCATCTCCTCGCCACGCTGGGTGGCGTGCTTGTGGGCGGCGGCTGCCAGTTCGCGGGTGTGGGCGGCAAGCAGCACGCGGGCGGCGGCCTCGGCAGTGGCGGTAGTGTGCCCCTCCACATCGAGCAGGGCGTCACGGAGGGCGGCCACCATGTCGCCGTTGTTGAAGGCGATGTTGTCGCGCTGTTCGGTGGCGGCCTGCCTGATGGCGTGGGTCTCAGCCGACGGCGGCGTGACGAGGGGCAGATCGGGCACGCCGGTATCGACGAACTCGCGGCTGGGGTGGATGTAGTCGGCTGCCCACGTCGACCAACCGCGGGCCTTCCCCAGCGTGGTGATCTGGTCAGCTGCCTTGGCAAGCACCGAGGCAGCGTAGGCGGTGACTTGCTCACCGACCAGCAGCGCGGTCCCGGCGTCGACCTCGGGGGCGGTCTGTTGTTGAGCGGTGATAGGCGGCGTGTCGGTCATGAGGTGTTCCTGTCTCGTGTGGAGTCGGGCAAGGGGGAACGACGCGGGGTGCTCGCGCGCGGCCGGCGCCGCATCCAGACATCGGGCGGTTGGTGGATGTCAGTCGATGGGCTGAACGGTGACGAAGAACCGTCCATCGGTCGTCTCGATGCCGCGCTCTCCCTCGCCTGCGACACTGAGGTCCGCGTCGAACAGCTCATCGAGCGAGGTGAGTTCAGGCATCAGTCGGCTCCTCTCGACTGGTAGCGGGCCCCGGCAGCGCCGGGGCATCGAGTGACGAGCTTTCGATGGAAGGTGCAGCACCTGTCAGCCGGACGACCTCCAGGGCGTGGGCCTCGATGTCGGCGCGGACCTGGGCGACGACCTGCTCGCCGGCCTCCACGAGCGAGTCGACGGTGAACTGGGCATTACTGCCCGCGCCGGCGACGGAGCGCTCCAAAGCGTTGAGGGCTTCCTTGGTGGCCCTCACTCCCTTCTTCTCGTGGATCGCCTCGTGCAGCACCGCGGTGGCGGCCCTGACTTCGGCATACATCCGATCGGTGACCTCGCGAACCTCCCGCAGGCTCTCGGCGGTGCGGGGCTGATGCGGGATCTCGGGTACGAAGACGTCGTGCTCGGTACGCCGGATGGTCACCGGCACGCCGCTGCCGAGTCCCATGGAGGACACGAGCGAGCCCCACTGAGCGAGGCTCATCTCGATTTCCACGAGTTCTTGGCCCGGATGGACCCAGTCGTGATTGAGGTCGCGCTTGCGTATGGCCTTGCAAACGGAGAGCGAGATGGTCTCGTTGTGGAGCAGGTCGGACTGGAACAGCGAACGACCGCCTCCGCTCCGTCGCTGCACGACCGCGACACCGAAGGCGGGATGGATCTCATCGCCGTGCTCCGGGTCAATCTCCGGAATCTGGACCGGACGGCGGCTCACGACTGCACCGTCTCGGCGCTGCGGGCCCGCAGCATGGTGATGGCGGCGATCCCTGCTTGAACGTCATCAAAGCGGGCCTTCATCATCGCTCGCTCCTCCTCGGTGTAGTGGTGCCGTGCGTCGATCGCTCCGAGTTCGCGGGCAATGCCGCGTTCGGCGAACTCGACGACCGCACTGATCTGCTCAGCCGTGGGATTACCCTGCTCCGTGATCCCGGTCTTCTCGGCCTCGTGCTCGCGATAGAGCCGTACGGCCAGGTCAATGCCGTAGCAGGTGAACAGGTAGTGATTGTCGTAGTCGCGCAAGTCCCACTCCCAGTAGGCGTCCGTTCCGAAGACCGCGCAGGCTTCGCGGTCGTCACGCAGCCACTCGCGCACTTCGTGCTCGGACTCGGCGTGCAGCCGGCCTTCGACCAGGAGCAAGGCCCGGCGCTCAGCGGGCGAGATCTCGGGGATCGGGCATCCGAAGTACTCAAGTCCGTCGGAGTCGTCGGCGTCAATCTCAAGTCCGCCGTAACGTAAGCCGCTTCGTTCCCGGACGTCGGCGAGGTAAACGGCGTAGGGGATGTTGTGCCGTCGACAGACGCGCTGCGCGACCTCAATGATCTTCTCGTACTCTGCCTGCGCCTCCAGGCCCAGCTCCTCATCCTCATTGAGGGCGACCTCGGCGTGCTGCAAGAAGATGTCGCTGTCGTACTTCCTCATCTCGTACGCCCGTCCGCCGCAGATCTTCTCGGCCCAGTAGCGGAAGTCGATGTACGGCGCGCCATCGGAGTAGTAGCCGTGGTCCCTCTTCGTGATGTCGAAGAAGTCGAGCATGTCCAGCTCGCGGCTGAACATGTAGCCGTCGGCGATGTCGCCGGAGGTGGCCAGGTGCCCCGGCCAGGTGGTGATGTCCCAGGACCACGTGCGCGTGCCGGGCTTCTGGATCCGCAAATGGCGGTAGAGACCCTCGTCGTGGAGAACTACGAGCTGGTGCTCGGCGGTCTCGCTCAGAAAGTCCGAGTAGGTCTGGGCGTAGGGGTTGGTCGGTTTGGTCATAGCGGGTGTGCTGCGCTTTCTCTGAGGTGCGCGGAGGTGTTGTGGCTATGGCGGCGAGCACGACGGCGTGACAATGCAGGGGTCGCCGTCTGACGAAGACCCCCGCATGTCGTACGGAGGGTCAGCTGAGCAGCACACTCGACTTCCTCTGGACCTGGAGCATCGCAAGGACGGCCTTGGCCAGTTCCTTCACAGGCGTGTCGAGCGGGATCTCGCTCTCGTACCCGTGGCCCCAGGAGAAGTTCTCCAACTTTGCGGTGTCGGTGAGCGTGATCGCCTCGATGGGATACGAGCCGTCCGGGAGCCAGGCGTTCACGGCGGCGCTGTGCCACCGGGAGCGGCAGTGGCCCAACAGCGGCAACCCGCACCTGTTCATCAACCTGGCGACGGCCGGGCGCCTGACGCCCGTGACCGGCAAGTGGATCAACACCGTACTCGGCATCCCGGCTCAGGCCCTGCGCGAAGACCGCATCCTCGACGAAGCGCACGCCAGCGACGGGGATGCCCGTCGGCTTGCAGATCTCTTCGGCCTTACGGTCAATGCCGCTCAGCGCTACACGGCCACAGTCGACCATGTCAGCTTTGCCGAACACCAACGACGACACGGACAGTCCTCCGACTCGTGAGTCCACCGTTTACCTCGCGCTTTCGAGTGCGTGCCCCGGGCCGACCGGCAGCTGGCCCAGGGCTGCGGGCTCAGCTGGTCTTCTTCGGCTTCGGGACGCGGCAGGCGCCAGGACCTTCACAGCAGGCGGCCTCGCCGGGGTTGTCCCACTGGCAGGTCGGGCAGCGCCAGAGAACGTCGGCCGCGAACGCCGCCTCGCGGATTGCCTGCTCCTGGAGGTCATCGGCGGCATCGAGCAGCTTGATCAGCAGATCCCGCTTGGGAGTGCCCTCTGCACTATCGTCCAGCACCACGGCGTCTTCGACCTCCACGCGCAGCGGCACAGTGCCGTCGGGACGGACCAGCCGGTCTTCCGCGGAGTCGAGGTGCACGGAGACCCTGACGGCGCCGGCATCGTGGTCGAGGTAGACGAACACCAGGACGCCATCGACATCGACGCACGGGAGGTCGTTGTAGTCGGTCTGCGGATGAAAGGCGGCATCCCGATTCGCCTGCTCGCTCGCGTCCTCATCAGGGAAGCGATAGTCGAGCGGCACGATGCGGGTCCGCCCGCGCTTGGCGATGTCCTGGGCGTAGAGGTTGTATCCCTCGTCCGGGCGGCCGTTGCGCTCGGAGCCGTAGTAGAGCCGCACAGTCTCGCGGTCGTCCGTGGGCGGCTGGTCGGGGACGCCTTCCTCGCCAACGAGGTTGTCCCAGACCCCGCGGATGTATTCGGCGAGATCGGCCAGCGCGGAGTCCTCGTCCACATGGAGCGTCATCTCATTCTCGTGGCGATCCCAGCGGCGCAGCACCCAGGCCTTGCCCGCCGGGCGCGGGCTGATGAAGGTCACCACTTCGGGGAAGGAAGGCTGCTGGTCAGCGTGCTCAGCGAGCATGGCATCGCGTGCGCGGTTGAGGGTGTCCTGCTGGCGCTCGGAAAGATCGCTGGGGTCGATCTCCTCCCACAGCTCCACAGCTGTCTTCACGAGGCACTCGATGTCCAGCGGGTTGAAGCGTGCAGCAATCACAGGGTTCTCCTTGAACGTAGGGGATGTGGCTCAGGTCCAGCACTGACGATCGCCCCTGCTCATCGCGAGAAGAGCGGCGTGATCGTCAGGGTTCTGGGGCGGGCTGGGCCGGTGGGTGAAGGGGCTACAGGCGCCTGAGTGCGCGCCACCCAACTTGCAGTCGAACGGGATCGGCCGCTTACGGCCCCTGCGGCAGACGCGGGGCCTCATGACGTGCTCCAGGGGGCCAACCTGGGATTTGTGAACCCGACGTTCTAGGCTGGCCGTTACACACCTCAGCACGCGGGTTCCGGCGGATCAGCGCTTCAGAAATCGCGAACTGACGGGGGATTAACATCGGACAGGCGCGCACTCTGTATGCGAGACATTCCGGGTGCATTTCGGGCTCGCCCGGAGGCTGAACTGGCGGCGGATCACGGCTAGCGGGGTGTCGGCCGGGGTGATGTCGCTGGTCATCAGCCCTCGCCCGCCTCGGTGTTCGGTCCGGCCGCGGTGTTGTGGGCGTGCTTGGTTTCGGCGATGACCCGGTAGGTGCCGCAAGCCTTCTCGACGGCGGCGAGCGCCTCGGTGGGGGTGGCGCCGGGTGTGGCGGCGGCGTGTTCCAGTTCGGCCAGGAACTCGGCGAGGTCTTCGGCGTCCATGAGCGCGGCCCACGGCAGCGCGGGCGGGTACGTGGTGCGTTCGACGAGGCCCCCGGCGGCCTTGCGTACCTCGGCGACCCACTCCGGTACGGGGAGCGGCTGCTCCCACCGGCCGGCTTGCTCTTCGGCCCGCGCGCATTGGTCGAGGACGGTGTCGATGCAGCGGGAGAGGTAGGCCATTTCCTCGGCGATCGTCGGCTTCTTGCCAACGTACTTCGCGCGCTCGGCCTCCAGCTCGGCGACGCGGGCGCGCAGCTGCTCGGCAGTCCGGGTCACCGTCCGCGTCTGGTTCTCCGCGGGGAGGCGCGCCTGCCCAGCTGCCTCGACTTCGCGGGTCAGCCGCTGGTTCGTCTTGAAGACGGCGTTGCGCTGGTCCCGGAACGTGTCCCGGTCCTTGTGGATGTGCTCCAGCTCGGCGGCCTGCCTCTTCGCCGCGGTCTCGGCGTCGTGCTCGGGTGTGAACACGCGGAGGCCGTGCTTCACCGCGGTCTTGCACGGCCATCCCGTGACCCAGCCGTCGCCCCAGCAGACCGCGCACACCCACATCTTCGGGGTGCTGGACTCCATGAACGCCGGGACATGGAAGCGCGGCGGGAGCGCGGCGAGTTCTTCCTCGGACAGGCCGGTGATCAGTTCGTACCCGGGGGCGTCCGGTGCGGGGAGCAGGGTGGCGCGCTGTGCGCACTCGTCGTGCTCGACTTGGCGGCCGGCCGTGACACGGTCGCGGCAGCTGCCGCATGCGCCGGCGTCGGCGTCCTGGCCGCGTGCGGCTGTGTCCTGGGCACGTGCGGCGGCCCAGAAGCCGTCTTCGAGCTGCTCGGTCATCGTGCGGTCTCCTCGGCTTCGGTCTGGGCGGCTTCGGCGATGACCTGCACCTGCGCGATCAGCTTGGGCAGGTCAGTCAGGCACTGCGGAGCCGTTGGGGTCGGTGCGGAAGTAGATGCCGGGGACGTTGCCAGGCATGCAGGCGGTGCTGATCAGGAGCCGGTCACCGTCGAGGTCGCTTTGCTTGTACGCGGACTCGTGTGGGATGGCCCCGGCGGGCTGGAGGACCATGCGGATCTCGGCGCGCTGGCTCATGCGGACGCCTCCCCGGCTTCGGTGGCCTCGGTCCAGCCGTCGTGGTCCCAGTTGTCCGGGCCGAGCCCGGTCACCGTGGCGTTGTCACCGGGCCGGTACAGGAAGCCGACCGCACGGGCCTCACCGTCGAAGGGGCTCGGCGCGACGGCGAGGCACTGAAACAGCCAGCGGCGCCGCTGGTACGTACGGCCCGGCTGGAAGAATTCCGGCGCCGGAACACATCGGGTGGCTTCGTCCTCCCAGATCTGGTGCGCGCCTATGACGCGTTTCACCTCGGCGAAGCTGTCCTTCCGGATCGCTGCCCGGGCGGCGAGGGCCAGCGCGCGGAGCTGTTGCAGTTCGCCGGGGTAGGCCTCGTCGTCGGGTTTCTGGTAGTCGGCGATCTCTTCCAGCTCGGTGATCGCCTCGTCCCAGCCGGTGCCGTACCAGACCGGGCCGGTGAGCGCGGTGCAGGTGACGGGGATGGCGCGGAGCCGGCCGATGGCCTTGGCCAGCACCTCGACGCGATAGGCGTCGAGCGCCTCGTCGAGCATGTTCTCCGGCAGCACGCACGGTGTCCCGGCGTAGGCGTGCAGCTTGTCGCGGGCGCTCATCGGGCAGCCTCCGTCCCGGTGATGTCGGTCCAGCACGCGGGCCACTCGTTCGCGGGTT
Organism: Streptomyces sp. NPDC006510; assembly: GCF_040611955.1. Taxonomy (NCBI): domain Bacteria; kingdom Bacillati; phylum Actinomycetota; class Actinomycetes; order Kitasatosporales; family Streptomycetaceae; genus Streptomyces; species Streptomyces sp. NPDC006510. The sequence continues at coordinate 62,013 of NZ_JBEXPH010000009.1, forward strand.
CGATGTGCGGCGCCCACGTTTTGTGGCCCTCGCCACGGATCCAGCCGAACGCCGCCGGCTTCCCGGTATCCGGGTGCGTGGTCGTGGCCACGACGCGGAACACGGTGAGCAGCTCGGGCGCGGTGAAGCCGCTAGCGTCGTACGCGTATGTACGGCCGGGCTGGAAGAAGTCCGGGGCAACGGCGGCCTCGTCGGTCCCGCTGGCCATGAGGCCGATCTCCCACTCGACGGCCCGGGCGCCGCCCGCACGGTCCATCTGCTTCTGGGTGGTTCCGTCGACCCAGAGCTTGGCGACAATCTCGCGCGCCTTGCCTTCGGCCTCGCGCAGCACCTCGGCGCGGTGTTCATCGAGGAGCTGCTCGGTGCGGGCTTTGGCCTCTTCGTCGGTGCCGCTGGGGACGCTCCACCACAGCAGGTTGGCGATCCTCTCGCGAGCGGTCTTGCCGTCGGCAGTGGGGGCCCGAGGCGCAGTGACCTCGTCTTGGGTCTCCGGCGACCCACCAGGCGGTGTGTGGGGGTCGGTTGAGGGTCTGGGCACTTTGGGTGTCTGTTCGGCGCGATGAGGGGCGTGTGCGGCGTTTGCCATCGGGTTTTGTCCTTGAGGGTTCGGTCGCTGAGGTTTCTTACTCGGGAGTCAGGTCCGTGACGTCTCGGCCTCGGCGGCGTCGGCCTGTCGGTCGGTGCCGAAGGTGTCGTGGGACTCGCGGAGGATGTCGATGAACCGCTTCGTGGCGTCGAACGCATCGGGCGGGTAGGCGTCGATGTCGTCGAGGAGATCGGCGATCTCGTTCTCGTCAATCTCGATGTGGATGCGGCGTTCGCCGTGGCGGTGGTTGGTGTAGATCCGGTCCACGGTTGGCTCCTATGCCACATCGGTCTGGTCGGTGACGAGGCGGAGGCTGGGTGTCTCCTCGGGGTCAGGCTCTTTGAAGCGCCAGCCGCTGACGGCGGAGAGGAGGTCGGCAACGTGCTGGGCCTGCTCGTCGGGCGTCCACCAGCCAGGGAGGTCGGGCCGGTCGCGCTTCGGTGGAGGTGTTGGCCTGGTGGGGATTTGCTCGGCCGTGAGCCGCTCGTACGGGGTGGTCACGGCGCACCGTCCGGGTTGAGTGTGCCGCGGATGCAGCGGATGACGTCGAGCGCCTCGGTGGCGGTGACCGTGTCCTTGCTGCGGAGATGGTCCTCAATGCGGTCGCAGTACGCGAGAACGTAGGTGATGCGGGCCTGGGCGTACCGCTCGCCGGTGGTCGGGATGTCGTAGCCGGGGCCGCGGTGGGCGAGGGCTGCGAGGACCTGCCGCCAGAAGCTTGGCCTCGTGGTCATTCGGTGTCTCCGGTCAGCTGGGCGCGGGCGTCCAGGAGGTCGAGCAGGCTTTCCGTGTCGTAGTTAGCGATCGCCTGCCTGAGGCGCTCTGCGGCGGTCAGCTCGTCGGTGTGGCTCACTGCGGCTCTCCGATCTACTGGTCGCGGGTGGTCTGTGCGGTCCAGGCCTGGATGCGGGCTTTGTGTCTGAGGATGGGAATGCGTCGGCCGCGGGGGCTGGTGCTGACATCAGTGCAGCGTTAGCCGGGTGCGACGTGGCACCAGGGGCAGCGGATGGCGCGCTCAGGTGATCGGTCACGTTCCGGCCCCGCACGTACGGCAGGCAAAGCCAGCGGGCGGGTCGTTCCCCCACCGGAGGCAGAGGGCGGCTCGGCGGAGGATGGCGGCCGGGTCGACGCCGAGGACCTGAGCAGCGACGGCGAGGTAGCCGACGGAGACTTCCTCGCGGCGGCCGGTCTCCACGTTCGCGATGACAGCGCGTTTGACCGGGTATCCGGCGGCGCTTTGTGCATGCCAGAGAACACAAGCGAGGAGATCGGCATCCGCGACCTGCGCGCGAAGCTGGGCGACGTCGTGAACGACATCTCTGTCCGGGGCGGCGTCACATACATCACCAGCTACGGCTGGCGCGTGGCGGCGATCGTGCCCGTCACGGTCGCTGAGGCCCTTGAGGCCAAGCACCAAGCAGGGGCCACCGAGTCCTGACCCCGTCTCATCCTCTCGTCCTCCGAGCCCCGCCGTTGCGCGGGGTTTTGTGATGTTGTGGAACCGTTTCATCAAGATCACCCGGTTAGTTCCGGGCTCCGATGGGTGCGCCGCAGCCCTTGCACCAACCGGAGTTCGGCGGGACCCGGGCGGCGCAAGGCGGGCAGTTCATGGCGCCCCTCCGGCGGTGATGCCGCCGGTGATCAGTGCGGCGCCGAGACCGGCAGGAAGCGGTTCACTGCTTGCCTGCCGGGGCGTCGAGCTGCGTGATGAGGACGGTGCCGGCGCTGAGGCCGACGGCGGTGTCGCCGACGTCGCGGCGACTGATGCGGGTCATGTGCTGGACTTCTGAGGAGGGTTGTTGGTGGGTGCCCCGGCCGATTCGCGCGGCCGGGGCGCTTGGATGGGCGGCTACTTGGGTATGGGCACCGCGCTGTTCGGTGGGTGCACCAGCCGATCCAGCGAGCGGCCCTCATGCACGGTGTTCCACGTGCGCACCAGGTAGGCCATATGCCTGGATTCCGGCATGCGTACGCTGTCCAGCCTCTCCGACGTCACCCGAGCGCGAGGGGCCAGGACCGGGTGCCCGATGGGAAGTTCGGCGCCGTCGGCGATGCGCTGGAAGAACCAGATCGCCTCTTTGAGCGCCAGGTGGGAGAACAGGTGATGCGCGGTTCCGAGGACTGACTGCGGGATGTGCGGGAAGGCGTTCCTGGTCCGCATCGCGAATCGCCGTCGGCACGCTCGCGGTCGCTGCAGGCGTACAGACCGGTGGCGCTGACGCGGGCGACCATGTGGCCGGCGTTCGTCATCGACGCGCGGGTACCTGCCAGATATGGGCTCTTCGGCCTATCAGCGCTGGTCCTTCTCTCGGTTGGCCGGGGATGTGTAGCGGCCGGAGGCGTCGCGCTTCTCGCCGCAGTTTGGACAGGTGATCCAGCTGCGCATGGCCCCTTCCTCCTGATGCGTATCGGGTCGGTCAGTACTTCCTGCGGCGGCGCTGCAGCCGCCAGCGGTAGAAGGGGCTCGGCACGCTGTTGGACTTCCGCCGGTTGTGCCGGCGGCGGAGCAACTGGCCGTTCCACAGTTCAGTCGGCCCGCCACGGCTCCAGGGGTGTATGTGGTCCGCCTCGGTCCCGGGTGCCAGGCAGCGGAGCCAGAGGGGCGGCTTGTGCTCGCACCGGCCGTTGGCCTGGCGGATGAGCTGCTGCTTCTGAGGCCAGCTGAAGAGCCGGGCGGGGTCCCGCCAGCGCCGCTTACGGCCAACACCGATGGCGAGGCACAGGATGCCGAGCGCAGCGGCGGCCAGGCAGGCGAGCAGCACAGTCGCATCTGGCTGCATGGCGCTCAGTGCAGGTCGTTGCCGAAGGAGATCAGCTCGCGCCTGGTCGCCCAGAACAGGTCCTCGGAGTCGATGACTGTGAGGAGACGGGCCTTGCCGAGGCAAAGGTTGGCCCTTCGGGGCTCACGATGCTCTGCGCCGGGGTCGGGATCGGAGACGATGCGGTACTCGGGCAAGGTCGAAGGCTGCTTTCTGTGCAGGAATGCGTGAGCCGGACAGTGAACCGCCGAAGAGACCGGAGTGGCTCCTCGGCGGTTCGAAACGGCGGAACGTCTCAGAAGTCGATGGAGTACTTCGGCGGACGGCGCAGGGTCACCGAGACGGCGCGCCGGGTCGGCTCGTCGTCGGGCGATTTGTCCTCCCCGTCGCGGATGTCGATGAACGTGAAGGCTCCCGGCGGGAGCCGGTAGCCGTCCTCGGACGTGACGGCGTCGCGCATGCGGAACCGCATCCCGGTCCCGGATTCCCAGTCGCTGATGGTCTGCAGGCTCTCGTTGTCGAACAGATCGACACGACCGACGAGGACGTCGGTGCCGCCGTCCTCCCAGGTGATGTGGGCCCGGACCTGCGAGCCGGTGTCCGTGGTGCGCTTGATGTTCAGATCCCCGATCACCTCGGCGAACGACTCGCCCAGGCGCAGCTCGAAGGCGATCGCGCGCAGGTGGTCGAAGTTGATGTCGTACTTCCGGGAGAAGTTGACGATCTCGTTCACCTGCTTCTCGGCCACTCCGGGCACCTGGTCGCGCAGATAGGCGGCGACCGTCTCGGGTCCGGGGTAGGCGAACCGCATGTGGTAATGGAAGCGTCCGGGACGGTTGAGCATGTAGTCGTTGACGCGCTCCAGCTCGTTGACCGACAGGACGTAGAGGCGCTTCGTCGTGCTCAGACCGTCGAACAGGCTCAGGAACTGGTTCTGCGACTCGCCCTCGTCGTCGGAAAAGACCTTCTCGAATTCGTCGAAGACGACAACGACCTCGCCCAGCTCGTCGAGGAATGCGGCGAGCCCCGGCGTGTCGTGCTGCACGAGCAGAGTGGGCAGGTTGTACTCCACGCGCATTCGCTCGGCGATCAGGCGGATCATGAGGCTCTTGCCCATGCCCTTGTCGCCGGACAGGATGACGCCGAGCGAGCGGTCCATGGCTGAGTAGCCGTTGATGATCCGCTGCACACGGGAACTGTGGTTGCCGTAGACGGTTTCCTTGCCGGGTGCGAGCGGCTCGGTCTGGCGCAGGCTGTAGCCGGTCGTCTGGGAAAAGGCGATGGTGTAGGTGGCCACGGGCAGGCTGGCGAAGGTCTGCACGGAGTCCCCGTAGAGGCGGAACTCCCCGCTGGAGGCAACGATCGTGGATGCGGGCATGGAGGATTCTCGCCTTCGCAGGGGTAGGTGGGTGATGGTGGCGCAGAGGTACTCAACGGACCTGAGGCACGCTGTTGTCCGGTCGGTAGACGCCTTCGGTCTCGTCGAGCACGGACTCAGTGAGGGTGACGGTGGCCGGCATCAGGAGCGTCGCGACCAACGCGGCCAGGCGCTGTTCGTCGGAGAGCACAACTGCGGGGATATTGCCGGGTGAGGCGAAGAAGTGCTCGGCGCGCTCGATCAGGCTGGCGGTGCGGGATTCCCGGTCGGTGAAATGCTCGGCGACCGTCTGGCCGGGGCCGTATTCTGTGATGACCGAGTAGAGCGTTCGGGGAGCCCCGCCCTTCTTCGCGGTGGTGCTCATGTAGAGCTGGACATCCCATTCACGGCAGGCTTCGGCAAGGGCGTCGACGATCTCGTCCGGGGTGGCACGGTCTCCGGGGGGCCTGGTCTGTTGCTGCTCGATGAGCGAGCTGTGGAGTTCCATGATCCAGACGGACCTGTCGCTGGTGACAATGCCGGCCAGGACACCAGATTCCATGAGGACCCAGACGCAGGCACGTTGTCGCTGCTCAGGCGACTCGTAGTGTTCGTGGAAGACGATCCGGTTCTCGTGGCAGATGATGAGGTCGTAGGTGGTCAGAAGGCTCGGGGTGAGCTCATCGGAGTTGCCCTGTGGGCTGGATTCGGTCATGACGTGCTCCTTCGGGCTGCGTCATGGAGGGGTATGAAGGATGGGAGACCGCAGGGGCGGGTGTCCTCGATGAGTGAGGCACCCGCCCCTGCGGACGGGGTGGTGAGCGGCCGGTGGTCAGATGGCCTCGACGACCGCTCTGTGGTTGTCGACGGTGCCGGCTCCGGCACCGTCGTCGTCCAGGAGGTCCGGATCGACGCCCAGAGCGCGCTGGGCGTTCTTCTCGTCGCGCTCGGTCAGAGCTGTCACGATCTGCTCGTAGCTGCTCTGGATCGGCGGGTTCCTCACGGTGCCGAAAGCGAGCACGTACTGGCTCTTCATGGCACGGGTGAAGGCGACGTAGAACATCCGCTTGGCGTCCTGGGTCATCTTCGTGTCTTCCTTGTAGAGGACGACAACGTTGTCGAACTCGAGACCCTTGGCACCGTGAATCGTGGAAACGACGAGGTCGGCCTTGGACTCGAGGTTCTTCCGCTTGCGCTCCTGGTTCCTCTGCTTGTTGATGTTCAGCTTCTGCTGGTTCCGCTGGATCTCGAAGGAGAGGAGGTTGTCGCGCAGCCGGTCGAAGAACACCTTGTGGGAGAGAGCGCCCTGCTGACAGAGCACGATCCACCCGTTGATGGTCGTGCTGTTCTCGATCCACCACTCGGAGAGCGTGCGCAGGATGGCCTTCTCGACGTTGGCGTTGCCGGCGTTCTTTGTCAGCTTGTCCATGTTGTCCTTGATCCCCTGGGAGACCACGAACGGGGCGTTGTTCGGCGGCGCCTGCAGGACGTCGTTCCAGAAGAACTTGATGTACTTCGAGAAGATGTCCGTGGCGTAGACCCGATCGCTGACCAGCGAGGCGACGTCACGGTCCGGGTAGTGCTTCTGAAGCGCTTCCTGCATCAGGGCCACCTCGCGGCGCGAGTAGGCCAGGAAGGCGACCTGCTCGCCCCTCGCCAGGCACTTGTCCACGTACTCGGGGATGACCGTGTTGCGTACGATCGGCTGCAGGTCCTGGGTGACGAATCCTGCGAGTCTCGCCACCTCGCGGTACGCCAGGGTGACCTTCTTCTGGAACGAGTCCGCCGTGGGGGTCACGAGCGAGTTCGCCTGCAGCTGGATGTTCGCGAACTGGTTGGTCTCCAGCCCACCGAGCACGACATTCGCGAAGTCCAGGATTTCCTGGTTGCTCCGGTAGTTCGTCGTGAGCCTAAAGGTCGCGAAGACCCCCGAGCCCTCCAGTGTGTTGAGCGCGCGCGGGTTCGCCGAGCGGAACTCGTACAGCGTCTGCGAGGCGTCGCCGACGATGAACAGGGACTGAGCGTGCTTGGTGATGTACTTCAGCACGTAGATGAACTCGAAGACCGAGTTGTCCTGAACCTCGTCGATGATGAGGTACCTCGACTGCACGTGCGCCGGCTCGGTCATGTCGTCGATCTTCTGGTAGCAGATGATGATCTGCAGCTCCAGCGAGGTCTGCTGGATATGGTCGAGCAAGGCGATGACTTCGTCGAAGTGGTTCTCGACGAAGGTGTTCAGCGCGGTGAACGCACCAGTCTTGTTCTGGTCGACCTCCAGCAGGCGCGAGCGGAAGTGTGCGGCAAATGTGTTGCTCGGGTAGAAGATGTCGATCGAGTTGATGATGGTGTCGATCGCCGAGACCTTGTGGGTCGGGTGGTTCATCGAGTAGATGTCGATGATCATCTTGGCGATCGTCATCGAGCCGACGCTGGGGTTCTTCTCCGTGATGTTGTCGGCCGCGGCGTTGGTGAACGACAGCACCGTGATGTCCGAGGCGGGGACGCCGCAGGCTTCGAGGTACTTGATGCGTTCGAGGATCACGGTTGACTTGCCGGTGCCGGCTCCCGCCTGAGTCATCACCAGTGGCTCATGCGTGGTGAGCGCGTCGAGCTGCTGCTTGGACAGATGGGCCGGCAGCGCCGGAGGGGTGGCCGGCTGCGCGGGCACGACCAGCTGAGCCTTCATCTGCTCGAGGTGGTCGAGCGTGTGGTTCATCAACAGGCTGAGGTTCTGCTTCGACAGCTTCGTGGCGATCCGGTCGGAGAAGGTCGCATCGAGTTGCTTGTGGATCTCGCGGTAGGCCTCCAGCGGGACGTTGTAGTTCTCCAGGTAGCGCAGCTGGATGGCGAGCGCGTTCAGCTGCTCCTCCGTCGGGCCCGCAGGCATGTCCCGGATGTAGCGGCAGACCTCGTCCGCGATCGCCTCGGAGTCCCAGACCTGGGCCAGGCGCGTGATGCGCTCGTAGATCGGGTACTCGCGCAGCCACTCGTCGAGGTCGTCGAGGTTGGTGGCGGTCAAGCGCGCAGCATCGAGCTCGTCCTCGATGAAGCCGCGGGCGTTCTCCAGCGGGCTGGTGTCCCACTGCAGGTAGATGGTGGCGTTCTGCCAGAAGGCGGACACGTACTCCGGCTCGGGGAGCCCCTTCTCGAAGAAGTACAGCTCCATCCGGTACTGGATGACGAGGTCGCGCGTGGCCCTGCCCCCGGACTTGTCCTCGTATAACACGAGCGCCTGCGGGGTCATGTCGAAGACGACATTCCAGTCGTTGCCCACGCTGGAAACAGTGTTGACGGTGAAGCGGTCGTCGACGTGCGGAGTCGGCAGGGTATAGGACCCGTTGGCGTTCAGGGCGCGGCACGTGATTGGCGCGAGCGGGATCGACGTTGTCGTGATGTCATGCTGCGTCAAGCTCTGTTTGACCTCGATGTCGGTGGCCGTGGCGTAGGCGGTATTGGTGGCGGTATTGACCGGCAGCAGACTCTCGTTGAGCAGGCCGATCTTCTTCCCGTTGCCGGTGAGCTTCGAGGAGAAGAACTTCGGGTCGACGACCTTCTGGGCCAAGGCCCTTTCCGAGAGGTCGATGTCATCGAGCAGGATAGGCATGGCGCCGTCTTTCGTCAGATGGGTCGAGAGGTGGATCGAGAGAACGTGATTCAAGCCCCACGGCCATTCCGGCAAGAGGCAAACAGCAGGTCGAATGCCCGGAAGCGAGCAGGAAGCGCGGCGACAGGGCTGGGCCACGGGCGCAGGTGCGAACACGGGCAGGGCTCTCGTCGGCCGACGAGCCCCGCCCATGTTCCTCTCAACCCACCCGTCAGGGGGCGTCAGGCCCCTGAATCCGGGGCCTGCGGCGAAGCCACACCCCGGACACCGCCCGCCACCCAGGCGCGCGGTCGTTCAACTGCGGCGGCTGGCGTCACCTCAGGGACGGGTTCGAGCACCGGTCGGGACCATCGGCGACAGCAGCATCGTCGAGTTCCCAGGGGTAGGCCGTGACGAGGGATCCAGTGGGACCGACCTCGATCAGGCCGAGCATGAGGCCCAGTTCACGGAGTTCATCGGTACTCCGGGCATGAGCGGTGAGATTCGCCCTGGCTGTGTCGGCGAGCTCCACGACTCGTTTCTGCTGTTCCTTGAGCTCGCGCTGGGGGACCCTGGTGGACATAGCTGTCCTTCTTTCTGCCCGATGAGGACGCGGCGGTGGGGCACGCCGGGCACCCCCTGTTCCGGACGTACTGGAACAGGGGGTGCTCGATGCGATGCGGATGTCTGGTCAGTCGTCCGACGAGGACGCCGAGGCTGCGCCACCGGTCCGGGCGGCGAGCAGGTGGTCCTCGATCCAGGAGCGAACGGCCTTGCGGGCCGGCCGTGCACCCTGGGAGTCCGCGTAAGTAGTCTCAGCGATGGCGTGCAGCTCGTCATCGGGCATCTTTGCGGGCAGCGCCTGGGCCAGCCGCGGCTTGGCCTCGACGATCCGCTCGCGCTGCCGGTCGTAGTCAGCTGCCATGATCTGCCGGTAGGTCGGCTCGTCGATGGGGTTGAACCCCACGACCAGTGAGAACCGGCCCAGCAGTTCGGCGTCGAAGAAGTTCGCCAGGGCCTTGGTGAGGCTCTGGTGCGAGATGGTCTTCGGACCGGATCCGAATCCGATGGAGCTGCCGCTGAGTGCCTCCCGCGCGGCGTTGGTCGTGCAGATGACCAGCGCCTTGGAGAAGTCCAGCATCTTGCCGTGGGCGTTGCGGATGTAGCCCTCGTCGAACGCCGAGAGGAACAGGCGCTGTACGGCCTTGTCGGCCTTCTCGAACTCGTCGAGCAGGATCAGCCGGTGGGGGTTGGACTCCAGCGTGTCGAACGGAAGTTCCTGGTTGGAGTCCGATCCGATGGTGCCGGGGGGCGAGCCGATGATCTTCGACGTCGACCACTCGGTGTGGTATTCGGTCATGTTGAGGATGATCGGCTCGGTGCCGGTCATATGCTCGGAGATGATCTTGGCCGTTTCGGTCTTGCCTACGCCCGAGGCCCCGGCGAACAACCACGTCTTGGGCGTCTTCGTCGGGAACAGATCGAGTTCTTCGCGGGCCAGCCGGTCGGTGAGTTTCTCGAGTACGTCGTCCTGCCCCTGCAGCCGGCTGGCGAGCGTGGCGCGCAGCGCGGCGACGTCGAGGTCCTTGCGCTGGGCATTTCCGGTCATCAGGCGCTTGGCCACATCGAGCACGCGCGTGTTGGTCAGCGGTACTTGCGGAATGGACCGCAGGGTCTGCGCGAGCGCCGTGTCGCCGGCGTTCTCGGCCTGGGCGATGAGCTTCTTCTGCTCCAGGACCCGATCGGCCATCGCCCGGTCGAGCAGAGTGATGGCGTTGTCGGGACGGTGCTGGCCGGCCCGGGAGTTCTCCTCGGCGATCTTGACCGTTTCGGCCAGGACGTCGTCGCAGACGCCGATCTGGTGGCGGTAGTGTGCCATGAGGCCGGGACGGACCGTGGTCATCACGTCCAGTGTCTGCTCCATGCTCAGTTCGTCGACGATGAGCCGGGTGAAGCGGCGGGCGAAGGCCGGGTCCTCGTCGAAGGCCCGCGACTCGGTGCTGGTGGTAGCGCCGATGACGGACATGCGGCCGCGTGCCAGGGCCGGCTTGAGGATCTGCGAGATCTTGCGGCCGGTGGAGTCGCCGTGGCTGCTGGATCCGCCGGTGATCTGGTGGATCTCGTCGATGAACAGGATGGCCTTGTTCTTGGGGTCCGAGGCGAACTCGACGATCGCTTTGACCCGTTCCTCGAGCGAGCCGACGATGCCGGCACCGGCGATGATGTTGGTGATGGGCAGCTCGTAGATCGTGTGGCCTTTGAGCTGGTCGGGGATGAGGGTGTCGCCGAGCGCGATGCGCCGTGCGATGTCCTCGACGATCTTGGTTTTGCCGACGCCGGCGGATCCCACCAGCAGGGCGTTGGGCTTGGTCCTGCTGATGACGACCGAGAGAACTTGCTCGATGAGTGTGTCGCGGAACATCGTCGGGTCGGCGTTCTTGAACTTCTCGTTGTAGTCGACGAGGAGCTCCTTGACGTCGTCGGCGCTGCCGCTGGACGGTGGCCCCATGGGCGGGAACCCCGGAGGGAGACTGCCGCCGTTGTTCTTGTCGTCGTCGGAGCCGCCGGGCGTGAAGTTGCTGAGACCCATGGGGGTCCTCCTTCTGTGCGGGTCGCTCGGCGTGATGGCGCGCTGGGCGAATGGGCCACGGGGCTCCGAGCAGGGATCTGGATGGACGGGTGAGAATCAGTGATCCTCAGGAGCGGCGCCGATGGAGTGAGTTGGAGGCGCCGCCCCTGACGGTCTCCGAGGAGCGGCGAGGTCAGACGACCAGGCCGAGAAGCTTCTGCCGGATGCCCGGGTCGATGTGTTGCATCGAGTCGGCGTAGCGCTCGGCCAGCCTGACCATGACTGACCAGTCCATGGCGGAGCACGGGGCGTAGTACAGGTTCTTCGGGTGGTCCTGCCGCGTGGACGGTGGTGCCCACTCGAAGTCGGTGACCACGAGCGAGAGCCTGCGCTGGCGCACGCGGCTGGCGTTGATGTACCGCCAGATCTGCGTGAACTCGGTCCCGCCCGACACCTTCGGAATCCTGCGGAACTCCTTCCAGATCCGATCCGTCGACTTGTTCTCCGTGCGCAGCATCACTTCCTGGGACAGGAAGTGGCTGAACGAGTTGAAGTACAGGTTGATGTTGAGCTTCTTGGCGATCCGGATGAGCATCATGACCGCCTCCTGGTAGTTCTTCTCACTGATCGAGCCGGAGGTATCGATGTAGATGTGCAGGTCGGGCATGTACTGCACCAAGGTGGTCCGGCCGGGTTTGTTGAAATCGTCCGGGCTCCGGCGGCTGGCCTTGAGGAAGGTCGATTTCGTCGTGCGGAACACGTTCTGCGACTTGTTGACCTTGCCCATCCGGCGCAGCACACGGCTGATGTCCTTGAACAGGTCGCGCTTGCTCGGCGGCTGCTTGCGGAATGCCACCTGGGCGCTGCGGCTGCCGGGCTGTCCCGGCTGCTGCTTGGCCCCCATGACGGCGGCCCGGGCGGCTGCCCTCGGCAACGAGGTCAGCTTGGACAGCGACGCGTTCGAGACGACCTTCACCGGCGAGGCCAGCGACTGGTTGATGAGGTTCCACTCCCCCGTCACCTTCGCCGCGGTAGCCCGGGCATGGGCCTCGACGTTGACGAGAACGAGTGAGCACGGGCAGAACAGCTCCCCGGCCGTGAACGGCAGGATGCCGGTGTCCAGGGCCGCGCCCAGCTGTCCTGCCTGAGTCCGCTGCTGCTCGACGTAGCGCATCAGCAAGTGCACGAGTACGCGGGCGAAGGAGTGCTCATCGTTGGCGTCGGAGTCGTCCTTGCGCACCAGCAGCGACTCGGTGAGCCCTTTGAGGGACAGAGCCGTGAAGTCGTTGAGCAGCCGGGTGGTGGCCGGCGGCAGCGCACTGGCCATCGCCTGGGTCTGCTGGGACAGCCAGACCTTGAAATCGTCGAAGGCAGTGGAGGACTGGAACCAGAACCCGAGGGTGTCGGGGTGGAAGGTGTAGGCGATCGAGGCGAAGAACTGGCTTCCGTCGCCTCCCGCCAACAGGGCCTTCGCAGCCGGGATGACATCGGCCTGCGCCGTGTAGAGCACCCGCGGTGAGGGCGCGGGCAACTTGTTCTGCTGCCCGGCCTGGACGGCGAAGAGCTCAGCGACCGGCAGCGGCGTGCCCTGGTCGAAGCTGATCAGGGTCTGCCCGAACAACTCCTTGACGGTCTGTTCGCTGCCCATGTTCAGTGTGTCGCCGAAGCAGCTCGTGATCAGGTCCAGGATGTCCCCGGTCAGATCCGCGCCCTGGGCGTCGGTGATGCTTGCCGGGGCGTTCGGATTCAACGGCTGCAGGAGCGGGTCGACGAGGGTCTGCTGGATCGCAGGCATGGGGTCGTAGTCGCCGGTGCACGAGATCGTGTGCAGTGCGTCGAGCACGGCCGGCTTCTGATTCGTGACGTTCATCGTCATGGGTCGTGGTCTCCTTCTGATGGCGAGGCAGCGGCAGAACGCCGCCGGTGGCGGGAAGTTGCAGCGAGGACCGCAGTCCCCACCACCGGTGACCGATCGATCAGAGGAAGGCCGACAGGACCGGCTTGGCCTGGTTGACGATCGGCGCGTCGACCTGGAGGAAGGACTCCAGGTTCTGACGGTCGATCTGCTTGCTGGTCACCATCTCGATGAGCGTGCGGGTGTGCTCCGACTCGAACTTCGTGGTGGCCTGGGCCAGCAGCTCGATGAGTCGTGCGTTGTCCTCGCTCTCCTTCAGCGCGTACAGCAATGACCCGGACTTCTCGTTGTCGGTCAGATCCGAGATCTTCTCCTCCAGGACCTTTGCGGTCGCTGCGGCCTTCAGACTCCGGTAGCAGTTCGGCTTCGGGACGTTCACCCGGCTCTGCTGCGCGCCGCCCGAGTTGTTCGCCAGGTCCTGGGCGATGGTCGCCACGAGCTGCGTGGTGAACATGGTGTCCCCAACGTAGGCCTCGATGGCCTCGTTCAGCAGCGAGACCTCGCGGTCGCCGATCTGGACCGGGGTGGCCAGGTACTGTGCCAGCTGCTGCGGGTCGGCCTTGTTGAGCCAGTTCGAGAGGTTGTGGATGGTGCGCGGCGTGGTGAGCTGGTTCATCTCCTCACCGCCGTCGTACAGATCGGCCATCGTGACGTTGCCGTTGTCGTCGTCGTCCTGGCCGTCGGCGACGATGGCCAAGGGCGTCGACTTCTGGAAGATCAACGCGGGGAACTGCGTGAGCACCGCCTTCACCCAGGGGTTCACGTTGTCGCCGAGGACGGACATGAGGGTGGCTGCGTCGGGTTCGACGCGGAAGATCGCGAAGCGGGACAGGCTCGCCTCGTCGAGCGAGGTGACGTTGCCCTTGTCGTTGCCGGCCACGATGATGCGGACGTTCTTGGGCAGCTCGACGTGGCCCATGCGTCGCAGGGTCACAAGGGTCAGTGCTCCGGAGGTGACGTCGGAGGTGGTGCGGTTGATCTCGTCGAGGAAGAGGATCGGCCACTCGCGCTGGTGTCCCTCGGCGTAGTCGATGCACTCCTGGATCACCTGGTGGGGGTAAAAGACCGTCTTGTAGCTCTGTGTGCCGTCGTCCTTGCTGTACGGCACGAGGCGCGCGCCGGTGAGGTCCGCCTTGTCGGCGAGCTGATTGCACGGCAGCACGAACGCCTTCGTGCCCATGGAGTAGGCCAGCGCCTCGACGAAGCTGGACTTGCCGATTCCGGGCTCGCCCATGAGAGCAGGTGTCGCGCCGACCTCGAGGGACTGCTTGATGAGGTCGGTGAGGATGCCGTTGAACTTCATGTCGATGTCCTTTTATGCGTGGGCGAGAGAGAAAGAGAAGATGTGCCGGAGGAAGGTGCTCGGTATCACCGGGGCCAAATGGGCTGTGAACGGTTTCGTGGCGCAGGCTGTATCGGCCATGGCGTCAAAGACGGGCGGCGGTCTGCACGTCCGGACTGGTGGCGCTGGAGCCCCGCTGCACACCGCCGCCCGATCGCGCTCCGCGCGATTCAGCCCTGTTCCCTCCTGTGCACGGCCCCGCCGCAGGACCCGTCACCCGCATCCCCCGCCGCCGAAGTCAGCGGATGAACCAGGTGCGGGGCCTCAGTCGGCCGACGAGGAGCTGGCCTCGCGGTCGGCCACGAGCGCGGCCGCCCGGTCGAGGAGGAAGGGCCGGCCGTTGCGCCGTTGGTTGTGTTTGGGGCGCGGTGGGATGACGTCGAGCGCCGCCATGTAGAGCAGCCAGGCAGTGTCACCTGCCGAGTACTCGACCCCGAGGGCGCTGTAGGCGAGCAACTGCGTCCGCATCCAGCCGTAGAGCGAAGCGAAGACGGAGAACTCCCAGCGGGACATGTCGTGGTTGAAGTCGCCGGGATCCCGGAGCTGGTGGCGTGCGCTGGTCAAGGTCTGTTCGATGATGGCCTGTGAGTACGGAATGTCGGGCATGTTCTCGGCGGTGTCGACGGCTGTCGCTGAAGCGCCGGAGCTCTCGCGGGCCATCGCGGCCAGCTGGGTGTAGAGGTCCTCGATGGAGGTGAAGGCGGGCGCAGCAGTCGCGGCGCCGATGCGGGCAACGATGTGATCGGGCAAGGGCCGGCGGGTGAAGGTCGCCCAGTGGTCCAGGAGCAGTTCGTACCAGCCGTGCTCCTCGCGCAGGACGCGCTTGCCGGCGGCCGCAGGGAAGTCGTGGAAGTTCTCCGGCAGCGGCATGACGAGATGGAAGCCGCGGCCGGACATCGACAGCTCCGAGTAGAGAATGTCCGGCAGCCGCAGCAGGTCCGTGGCGATCCGCGTCGGACAGTCGGGCTCGATATCGAGGACGATCAGCCCGTCGGTCTGGGCCTGGAGGTAGAAGGCAGCGTTCCCGGCATTGGGAATGGCGCTGGTGAGCTCGTCGAGAGTGACCAGACAGGACTGGTCAGTGGCCCAGGCACCGCGGAGCAGGCCGACGTCGATCAGATGCCGCACGTCGATCGGCGCCTTGCGCGTCGGCGGTTTGTCAGGATCATCGGGGTCCTCTTCTCCGATCTGTCCGGAGATGGTCCACCGACAGGCACTCGCAAGAGTGCGGATCGCGGGGTTGCCATAGAACTGAGGAAACCAGGCATGGGGGTCGGCTGGAATCATCGTGGGCCGCACGCTTTCGATCGGAAAGGGCAGGAAGGAAGGACAAAGACAGGACCCCCGTACTGCCTGGATGCCAGTACGGGGGTCCTGTCTATGGTCAGCGGATCAGCCCTGGTAGGTGATCCCCGCCTGCGGGGCGGGGCCGCCGTTCCGCGAGCTGGTGGCCACGGGCGCGCCCACGGGCGAAACGGAGTCCTTGAGGGAGGCGTTCTCGGCTTCGAGGCGCGCGAGCTTCGCCTCCATGGTCTCCTCCTGAGCAGAAGCCGGAACCGCGGCAGCAGCGGGAACGGCTACGGCGACGGGCGCGGCCGTGGCGGTCGGCTGGGCGACAGTAGTCTGAGCCGGATCCTGCACAGTCGCGTTCGTCGGCTGTGGGGCCGGGAAGGACAGGCCGGCCTCGACTTTGGTTCCGGCAGGAGCCTCAGCTGCATTTCCGACGGGGGTGGCCCGGATGGGGCGCGGCGCACCGTTGAGCACGATGCCGCGCGCGGCAAGCTCGGCCTGGTTGATGACGCCGGCGTTGTAGTAGCGGGGCTCCTCGTGGACGATGACCTGGTCGAGGGCCAGGCCGCGGTTGTTGTAGCTCTTCGGCTTGTAGACGCGCAGTACGAGCGTGACGTCGAGGCCCTGCGCGAGTTCCCGGCCGGACTCGTCCTGGTCGTAGGTGCCGTCGCCGGTCGCGGACGGGATTGCGATGATCGGCAGGTTCGAAGTCCTGGAGTCGATCGAATAGTTGGGGCCACTGTCGGGGTTCTTCAGCGAGGAGTAGCGGCGCTCGGAGACGAACAGCTCCTCAAGGGTGGGGTTGTTCGGGTCGGCGAACTGGACTTCGGCGTTGACGATCGTCGCGGTGACGTGCGGCTTGCCGATGGGGTTCATGCCGTTCATTTCCTTGCGCTGGTCGCTGGCGGCGAGCTCCGCGCCCTGGATGAGGCGGGCGAGTACGGCGAAGGCGAGCTTCCCGCGGATGTGGACGCTGTTGCCTTCGGTGAGCTTGCTTGCGGAGATGTTGGCCATGGTGGTGCGGTTCCTTCGCTCGGTCTGACGGTTGGTCTTGCGATTGGTGTTTCAGTGGTCTATCGATGGTCTATCAGACAGGATTCAGGCCGCCTTTGATTCCTGCATTCTATCAAGTTAAGTTCGGTTATGAGTAGAATGCGAATGCCCACCAAGAGACACCTGCCCCGCTATTCCCAGAGGGGAGCCGACAGGTGTGAGGACGCGATCCATAGGCCAGTGAAGACGGAGTCGACGCCGCCGGCGCAAACGAGAGCACCCGCAGAGTCGCGCGGGCCCGAGGGACTTCGGCAACGGACCCGTCATCGCTGCGTCATGGTGGGCAAAGCGACGCTCTTCGCAGGGTGGGCAGTGACACTGCTCGCGACGACCGTCGGCGGCTTCGGCCGGGCGCCGCAGGACAAGCACACAACGATCCAGGCACCGGCGGATCCGGGCAACAAGAACGCCGGCGGCGGGAGCATTCAGGAGCCGGGCGGGAACAAGAAGGACGAGAGCCGGGTGAGTCCGGATCCGACGCAGGGTTGCGGCGACGAGGACAAGCCCAGCGGATCGGGACCGCGGGCCGAGGTGGAGCCCGAGCCAAAGGCGAAGCCGTACACCATTCGCCCCGGCGACATGCTCACCGAGATCTCGGAAGTGCCGGGGTGCGCCGGGGGTACCGGTCGGCATCCTCGTAGAGGTGAGCACAATCCAGTGAAGTCCTTCATGCCGAGCTGACGGCTCATGGTTTTTGCTCCTGGAAGCCGGAAGCTCCGAAGACGAACCGTTCAGCCCCGTCGGGCTCATCACGAGACGTCACCCGGGACCGGCGTGAGCCGGTCCACAGCATGCCTCTCCGCAGAGCACTCAGGCCGGGCTCGACATCCGGATCAGCCGTGCTGATCCCCGCCACCCGCTGGCAAGCACAGCGCTGGACCAGCGCCAGGTACCAGAAGACCCCGCCGGGCGTGCGGCGGGGTCTTCTGACGTCCAAGTTCGCGGACTCTCACGCTGCTTCAGTGCCGTCGGACTCACCCCGGCCGAAGAGGAATCCGCGGACATCACCGGACTTCATCATGTCCTGCAGATGCGCGAGGAACACTGCCCGCTGCGTAGCCCGGCGATCGGCCACGAGGTCATAGTCGCGCAATGCCGTCAGGTTGACGACCCAGCCGTTCTCGCAGGTGATGGCTTGCTCGAGCTGGGATTCGGGCACGACGACCATATCGGTGAAGTCGTGGTCGAACTCGGGTGCAATGTCGAGGTGTTGGCCTGGCTCGTCGTTTAAGAGCGTGTCGGCGCCAACCTTCTGGCCGGCCATGTCGAACGCCGTGAGTAAGACGCGGTCGGCCCTCACGGTGTTATTGATGTGCACTGCTGCGACGTCGGTGTCGACAATGAAGGTCGTCAGCTCCAACCGCTCGTACACGCGGGCGCGGGCTTCGTGGCCCCACATGATGCGCCGGGCTTCGTCGAAGCCCTTGAACTCGTCAGAGTTGGGCGCTTCGGGGTGGGGGTGGATCATCTGTGCACTCCTTCATATGCAAGATCAGGGAGGTTCGCGATGCCGGGGGCGTATCGGCTACGACACACATCTCAAGGCAGCAAGCCTCGGCCGTTCTCTACTGCCTTCCGACAGGAGCAGTTGCTGGGAGTCCGCCCCGCTCCCGCTGTGCATTGCTCGCTGCGGAAGGCAATCCCCTCCCCCGACTGACGCCCCCTCACAGGTCCGGTAGTTCGCGACCAACTCGGCTGCCGACGAGCGCCAGGGGATGCCAGCAGCCGGTCCTGTCTGCATCGGGGTTCTAGATCCGGATCGCCCCTGTCCGGAATCCGCTGCCGCCCGCTGACACGGCGCTACGCCCTTACGAGGGCTCTCCAAGTGCCTCACGTACATGTGGTCCGCCCCGCTGTCTCGGGGGGCCTGACGTCAGGACGATCCTGTACCGCGCTGTTGTGGCGTGGATCGCTGATCTATCCTGACCTCCGGCGACGTGCTCCAACACGCCGCCGGAAGACCCCAGTGGTTTCTCATGCCTGCTGGTGGTGACTCCGTCAAGAGTCGTCTCGCACAGGCCCTTCCGGGCCTGCTTTTGCACTGTCGAGAGCGGGTGCCAGGTGGTGGCTCCAACCACCTCCGGCACTCGCCTCTCGGTGTGCCCGGCGGGTTCGCCGTTGCTCACCCAGCCCACTCACCGCGGGCCTGATCTCCCAGACTGGTGGCGAGTTCGGTCCACCTCACTCGCCCCGCAACCGGGGATCAACTTGCACCAGCAACGCTATGCATATGCGACAGGTGACGCCACTACACCTCTGCACAAACCGACCGGTTGGACGTTTCGACTCTGCACCTGGCAATCACCACACAGTCACCCGACAGCGCAGGTGTGCACCTCCGGCAAGATGTTCACGCTGAGGGTGCACACCTCTGCCACGAATAACCTCACCGGGAGCCGGACCGGCCACCCGCCCATTCACCAAATCCTGTGCAAGATAATCGAGTTGACCGGCTATTGAGACCTCGACCTCAAGCCTATGTGCCACGGCCAGACCACGACCAAGGCAACTCGGCACCCCCCACTCCCGGGCGCGACCTACTGCCGGATCAACACCCCGAGCACTGACCGTCCCAACAAGAAGGCCACCCAGGTCTGTCAGTTCGAACTCATCAGGCATACAGGGCGATTAGGGGCATTAACATTGATACCGCTTGGTCGGTTTTTGGCAGAGGGTTACACCCGCCCTGGATGCCCGCAGCCCCTCACGCTGTTCATGATTCCCGTTAGCAAATGCAAGAGTGCGGCATGCTGTTCTGAATGCATGGCCTGGCTCAGGCCACGACTCGCAGACCGTCATCGGGGTGATCCGTGAGAAGACCAGGGTTGCCAGTAGCGACGTACAGAGAGACGTGGAGGTCGCGTACACCGGAAAGGGTGGTCAGATCGCGCTGCATGTGGTTCTCAAGAGCGCGCAGATGGGAGCGGACCGTCACCTCGGAGAGCCCGAGCGCACGGGACGCAGGCTCGACATGCGTGTCAAAGGCGAGCCAGGCACGTGCCGTCGCGAGAAGGTCGCGCCGATCTGCCTGGACTGGCCGGACCAGGGCCTGCGCCCATGCCTGTACCTGAGGGGCGGCCAGGAGGCCTGTCAGGGAGCGGGGCTCCGAGCCGTCCGCCGCGGACGGAACGGCTATTTCCCTCTGCGTGACCATCTCCAGAGCCAGAGCGACCGTGACGCGGTCGCCCACACGTCCGAAGTTCATGTGGAGGAGTTCAGCCGCTCGTGCGGCACGGCGCATGACAGTGTTGCGGTGCAAGTGGAGCCGGCGAGCAGCCACCGTGTACGGATAGGCGAGGGCGACCGGGAGAGTCTCACGCATCGATTCCCACTGCGCCTGGTCCTGCATCAGTGGACTCAGCAGATGACGAGCCCAGTGTTGTGCTTCCACCTGAGGAAGAAGGTTGACGAGGTCGGATCCATGTACCGAAAGGGCTACGGAGTCCGGCTGCAGTGCGGCAAAGCACTGCGCGGTGATCGCCTCGTGAAGGGCATCGGCGAGTAGCGTCATGGAGTAGACGCCGCTGCCGCCCAGCGACGAATGGGCTCCGAATGTGCCGACCAGGTGGGTGAGCTCGGTAGAAACGGCAGCCCCGTTGTCCTCCCCGGAAGGGATCGGATGCACGATGATGATCCGTCGTGCTCCCCTTGAGTCAGGCACGACGAGGGCTTGATAGCCGATGGCGGCACTGCAGCGACGCACAGCGGCATCCCGATGCGCCTGCTCGGTTTCTACGACAAAGACACGAGCAGTGTCCGGCTCCAGCAACCCGGGCACCATGCTGGTCATGACACGACGGGCCTTTGCTACCTCACCATCCAAAAGCAGCTCAAAAGCTGCGCTGCGTGCCGCCTTGGAGGCATCGGAGGCCGCCCGGTACTCGCGGTGCGCCTGGTACACAAGGCCCAACAACTTCGCCGCGTGACGCAGCAGCAGCAGGTCCGCCTCATTGAACGGAATTCGGCGTGCCACAGCAAGTACGGTATCCACCGCAGAGGTCGGAGCCAGCGGAATGAGCTGGGTATGCGGCCTGGAAGGAGCATCGGGCGGACCAGCGTCGACGGACTGCTGGATGATGGCCTGTGCGAGCTGTTCGGCCGCGGTGGCCGGCGAAGCGGCAAGGACCCTCTCCGGCTCACTGACCAGGACCTGAACATCCAGGACACGTGCCAGCCAGTCCGCAATGCGCTGCATGGCCCGGGAGTCGGCCAGCTGAGCGGGCAATTCCTGGACGAGTGAGCTGAGATGGAAAGCTCGGCGCTCGGCAAGCCTGAGCCGGAACTGCTGGATCTCTTCGTGCACGCCTTCCCACTTCTCGGCAGGCGCGGTCGTGGTCAGAAGCGCGACGTCCAGGCGCTTGGCCTGATCCACGACGGACTGGGGAAACGGCTGACGAGCGTCGGAAACAGCGCTGACGATTAGCCCCGGGCTCCCCTTCCGTCTCATGTGTAGGAGCAACGTTTCCAGCACCGTCGTGATACGACCGCGGAGCCGAAAAGGCACCGCACCGGTGATCAGGACGAGGGAGCCATCGGGCAGATTCCCGGGAACACCGTCTTCCAGCAACTGCTCTGGAGCCATGGTGACCACACCGGTAATCTCCGTGGCCCGGGCGCGCTTTGGGTTGCCCCATACGAATGTCAGTCTGAGTTCAGGCTTGTCGGCGGGCAGCGAGCCCAGTGTCGGCATCGAGCGCTCCTCGGGCTATCCGGACAAAGTCGCGAACACGCCATTGACGTTTGGGCTGCCATGGCACACGGGCAGTCACGACTTCATGAGAGCACTCCACTTGCGCCCGCACGACGAGGGCCGCTCCGCGCAACTTGTACAGGTACGTGAGGCGGAAGAACTCGCACGAAATTCTGCACCGAAGAACACCAGGCGAACGCGCGGCTCGTTTGGTTCATCACGCACGCGCCAGCCCCTCTGATCGCTGCTGTCGACTTCACCTTCAGCCCTTCCCCCTGTCGGCGCAGCACCTGGCCTGAAGGCGCTATCCGCTGGTCATGCGGCGTGCGCCCGGCCTCCTAGTACGTCCGCATCGTCTAACTCGGCGGGCCACCACGGATCCATGCCCCATGGGGTGCCCAGGCCGCGACGCCAGAAGCCCTAGAACGTCACAGTCGGTGCGCATCCCGCTGCACAGCGGGATCTTTCCCGATCGTGATCCTGCCTTGCGCACGCGAGCATGTCAACTAAAGTACACAGATACGAGTCCCCGACAGAGCGAGAGACCGGTACATGGTCGTGGTGTGCAGTAGCCAGCAGAGCGGCCTCCGGGCCACATCCGGTAGCTTTTGCCCGTGGTGAGCAGCAGCAGCCGTCTGCCCTTGGCGGAGAAGCTCAAGGCGCTTATGGCCAGGAGCCAGGGCCGGGCGCACACGTCGCGCTCGCTGTCGGCCTCCGTGAGTCAACTGCCGGGTGAACACCCCTCGGTTTCCCATGCCGCCATCGCCAAGCTGGCCAACGGTTCCCAGGACAACCCGACTATTAACACGATCATGGCTCTGTGCGAGGCTCTCGGAGGTGTCCCGCCCGCCCACCTTCTGCCACATGAGACCTACGACGACCTTGAGGCCCTGATGGCCTTCGAGGAACCACTCGTGCGCCGTGTCTTGGTCCTGCTCAGCGGACTTCCGCCCAGTGAACTGCAGGACGTCATCGAAGACTTGGAAAGGCGTCGGGCCAGCCTCGGCCTGAATCAGGTCGCCATCAGTGACGCCAGCGAGACGCCGGGCAAACGCCAACGCCGACGGAGTAAAGACGAGGCCGCACGTTATGCGGCTGACGCACTGGAAGGGCTGTAAGTGGACGGCATAGTCTTCGGGACGTGCACCGTGGCCGGTTTGCTCGTCTCAGCACTCTGCACACGGAGAGCTGTGGGCAACCCACGCGTCTCCACATGGGCCATCGCCATCGCTTTCAGTGTGTGCACCTTGGGCGTCCTGTGTGCCGTCCCCGTAGTAGCCCAAGCGGCGGAGGACATCACAGGTATCGCCAATGTGGGCAAACTAGTGGCCCATGTCTGCGCAATACTGTGGTGCGCCGCTCTGCAGATCACGATGGTGGATCTGGCCTACCGACCCGAGTACCTGAAGTCTGCAATGTTCCAGCGCGGCTTTGCCGCGATGGTGGAACTGGCGATCATGGTGCCGCTCTTCCTGGCCACGAACCGGTCCGAGGTCCAGTTCACCACCGCCTACGTCGATGACCCCAAGGTCGCCGCGTACCTACTCGTCTACCTTTCCTACGTCTTGGTCACCTGTGGCGAGCTCACCTTCATGTGCGGCAGAACGGCGCGACGCAATTGGGGGATCCGCCCCTGGAGCGGTGCCGGCTTCGCCCTGTCCTCGATGGCCGCCGCTTTGGGCATGGCGTATTCCTTCTCCAAGGGGTCGTACATCATCTTCTACACCCTGAACGATCCGTGGCCGCTGAAGGCCGAAGAGGCTGTGAGCCCCGCCTTGAGCGGGCTGGCAGTGCTGTTCCTCTTCTCAGGCCTGACACTTCCCATGGTTGGCTCTGTGCGTGAGCGTCTACGCCAGAGAAAGGCCGCAGCCGTCAGATGACGACCTTCACCGAGACCGCCGGTATCTGAAAGTGCATCCCGTTGGTACTGATCATTCCGGCGGTCCTACGACATCGTCCAGCGGTCGGCCGCCCGGAGGATCCACCAGCTCCGTCAAGCCGTGACCTCCGGGGCACTGGCCCAGTGCGAGGAGCAGATGCGTCGTCCCGCACTGGAGTCCTCATAACGCAGCGGCTCACTCGGCCGTTGCTCCGGCCCCTGAGCAGCGGCCGAGGCTTCGCCCCGAACTCACCTCACTGGGCGGAGCTCCGCGGCCTTCGTCGTCGAGGCCGTGGATATTTCGCAGGGCGCGGGCCGGCTCATCCAAGAACTCCTGAATTTCGGACCCCGGAGTCAAATGCACATCGATGCTGATCACCGAAAGGCGGCCGTTGCTGTCGTCCGGCATCGTGCATACCGCAGGAAGTCCAATGCCCAGGTCGTCGATGCTGTCCGCACCCGCCTCCTTGCCAGCACGATGCTGCCGGTCTTGTGTCCGTTGGTGGGGTGCGGGTTGCCCAACAGAGGGGCAGGAAGCGGAGACTGAGTTTGGCGTTCGTCCCTGACGTTGATCCCGTTCCTCTTGAAATGCGGGTGAGGCAGCTTGGGCAATGTGGGTTTCTTCTTGTGCGTGGCCTAGGGTTTCTCCAACCAGTGAGGAAGCCGCTGGCCGTTGCTGATGTGTCCTTGCCGCGCCAGCCTTACGCTCCCGGGTACAGGGCGGGGAGCATCAGGCGGGCGGAGCGCATGTGGTGTCTGCAGAAGGGCTCGTCCTCGGGCCGGGATTCCTCGCAGTAGATGGCCGTGCTGTGCTGCTCGTCAGCTGACGGCTCACAGTCGACGATCCATCCGCAGGTGACGCTCTGGGCGCGCTCGAAGAGGGCTTCGAACTCGGAGGCCGGCACGGATTCGGCGCGCTGGTTGGTGCGGTCGTTGATGATGCCGAGACCGGGGACATCTTCGGATTCGGTGTGCTCGGTCACCGCAGGCCCCAGACCGTGGTAGCCGTCCTCTCGCCACAGCAGGGTGCCGTCCGTGTAGATCTCGACCCGGCGGGCCTCCGAACGGTACTGGTCGTCGATCTCCTGAAGAATCCGGAAGGGGCGCTGGTTCAGTCGGGCGAGACCGAGGAATGTGATGCGGCGGTAGGAGCGGCGGGGGATGCCGGTGAGGCTGGATCGGATGTTCAGGAGGTGCTCGTCGAATTCGTCAGGCGTCCTCATGCCGAAGCTCGTCTTCTGGCCGAAGTGGTGGCGGATGAACGCCTCGTCGATCTGCTGGACCAGCAGCGGCGAGCCATCCTGGCGGGAGATCAACTGCTTGCCGGCCTCTTCGTAGAGGCCGAAGAACGCCTTCACCCTGCGCAGGGCCTCGGCAACGTTGTCCTCGGTGAACTCCTTCAGGCCGAGGTGGACGCCGATCGTGTGGTGGGTGAGCGGGTAAGCGATATTGGTCTCCATCACCGGCAGCAGGCCGTAGTCGCTGTCGGGGCGGTTGGTGTCGCTCATGGCTGAGTGCCTTTCTCGGTGTGTTTCGGGCATGCGAACGGGCCCCGGGAAAGTAGCGAAGAGGGCTCGGCTCTGGGGCCGTGCAGTCACGAGGCGGGCGGCTTCGCGTGGTCTGTCAGTGCTCGCGCGGGTCGGCCGGCGTAGGGACGGTCGGGGCCGCGGGGGGCCGCCGGGTGTGCAGCGGCTGGACCACCGGCCCATCCCGGTGCGTCTTCAGTTCTCGCTCCCAGTGCAGCAGGGCGTTGCCGTAGTCGCGGACGCGGTCACGGTGATCTTCGGAAAGTTGCTCGAGGGTGACCCACTTGTTGGGCGGGGAGTTCCTCAGGCCGGTCTTGTACACGGCGTCGGCAGGTGCCTCTTCGGTCTTCGCCTCGCGGCAGCGGTCCTCGATGAAGGTGACGCTGAGGGAGGCTAGGTTGACGTACCAGGCCCAGACGAACGGATGTCCGTGCCACTGGGCGGGACTGCGGGGCTTGGTCATTTCCCCGCCGGTCGGCGTGTTCAATTGGGGACGGTCGGCCATGGCCACCCGGATTCCTTTCTGATGTCGACAGGTTGGGCTTCGGTCGCGGTGTTCAGGAGGCCAGTTCGTCGAGCAGAGCGACGTGGTGCCCGGCGATACTCCTATGCCACCGCCTGCACATGACCCGCAGGTCCATCTCGTGGATCTCGCCGGAGTTGACACGGGTCTGCTGGCGGGCCAACCACTGTTCGTAGCGGGCTCGCTGCTTGACGGCGTTCTGGTAGGCGGGGCCGGCGGTCACGTCCCGCAGCGGCGTCACCTGGAGCTGGTCGGGGTGGATGACCGTGCCGTCATTGAAGGTGTAGGAGGAGAACGGGGCCATTCCGGCGCCCAGGCGCTTCTCCAGCTTGAGGATCAGCAGGGTTACGACCTTGACGAATTCGGGCCCCTCCAGCGGATTGCCGCATTTCTTGCAGACGAGGTCGATGTCTTCGTGCGCCAGGCCGTCCAGGTCGACGGTGTGGTCCTGTTCCTCGCCGGAGAGGTCGACGGTGAGCATGGCGGAGACCGTGAGGGCGAATTCCGCGGTGCCGCATTTGGAACGGGTACTGCCGGACAGGTCGGTGTGGGTGCAGTGCATTTCAGACCTCCAGCGTGATCGTGTGAGGAGAGCACGGGACAGCTCGGCGAAGACCGTGCACGCCCCGCAGGGGCACCACGGACTCGGCCGGGGCGAGTCCGTGGATTTCGGTGGTCATCTGGTCGCCGTTGTCGAGAATCGGGGCACCCACGAAGACGGCGCACACCCGCAGGAAGGCGTCGGCTTCGTTGAGGCCGAACCACCAGTCACGCTCGATGTCCTCGTAGCCGAGTTCCGCGACGTTCGAACCGAAGTGCTCCTGGAGTCGGTCCGATGCGGCCTCAATGGCCTCCTCCGGCGTCGCTGCGGGCACGGTGACGACGACGGGGCGCAAGGCGACGGAGACCCCGTCGACACTCTCCCAATCGGCGACGATTGTCCGGTACTCCCGGAACCCGCCAGAGAGGGGTGGGGCGTGGACCTCGTTCGCGTCGGGTGTGACGGAGATTGCCACGGGTTGCTCCTTCTCGAATTTGTGTGACAGGGATGCAAAAAGGGCCCGCTCGTCACACTCTCGCGCTGTGGACAATGAGCGGACCCAGAGAGAGCGACACCCGTTTGGGTGACTCCATAAACAGTTCTTAGAGTGCCGTGCCGGATTAAGCCGGGCGCAGCATGTGCTTCTCCGCGTCCTCATGCTTCAGATGTGCCCACCACCCGCCGGACGTGCCGCACCCGGGCTTGCGGACCCACAGAACGATCTGGACGGCCTGGACGGAGTCGACCGTGCCGACCAGCGTCCAGGGCCTGTTGATCGGGTAGCCGTGCGGCCGTCTCGGGGTAGTTGACCCAGGTGTTGGCTCGCAGCTCACTCATGCCAGGGCCTCCTTCACCTTCTCTTCCAGGGCGCGGATGGTGTCGATGAGACCGGCGTAGAAGACGCGGGGGGCGGGCTCGCCGCAGTCATTGCAGTTGATGACGACGCCCTCGGTCCCGTCGCCGCCGCCGAGCGCGGTGAAGGTCAGCCGCAGGCCGTCCTCCTCGGTGACACTGCGGTCGAAGTACGCGGCGACTCGGACTTCGTAGTGACCTCCGCAGGTGAACCACCCACCATTGCTGCAGGTCTGCCGGGCGCACGTGGCATGCGGGCCATTTTCCATCTGGAATTCCCTTCCTTATGTCTGCACACAAAAGATCCAGCCCCGTCGAATTCAACGGGGGCTGGCCTTCAGCGAACCGGCACACGGCGGAATTCGGTGCTGGCCATTCGAGGGGCCGAAGACTGTTCAGCCTTCTTCGGTGTCAGGGCGCATCGACCGGTGAACGATGTCGAGTCGACGAAGCACTCGACGGTCCGCGTCTCCCCAGTTCCGTCCACCCGCGACCACGTCATGCGGTAGCGGGTGAGGGCAGATGCAGGTGTGTTCATGCGCCCGGTTCCTCGATTCCGTACAGGCGGCGTGCGGTCTCCGGGTGCTCACGGTCCCAGTGCCGAAGCAGCCAGTCCGCGGCGCCGTTGCCATCGAGCGGCCGGACCTCGTGGCCGGCCTCGACTATCTCGTCCCACTGCCAGTGCGTCGACCACACTGCGTACCAGGCGCTCGGGTGTGGCCAGCGGGAGCTTTCGCACGTAGGTGCCGCAATTGTTGTCCCGGATGCCCAGGCACCGGCGGGTGCCGTCGCGGTTCTTGAGCGTCCTGACTTCGTAGCGGTGATGAATCTGGGGCGCGGGCGGGGAAGGGATCAGGCCTCGTCCTTCGTCGGAAGCAGCGTGCGGACCGTGGGGTGGGTGATGGGGATGTCGTCTTCGCAGGGCGTGAAGCCCTTGAGGAGCGGGGTGTAGCGCTTGTCCGTGGTGTGGAGTGCCGCGATGGCCCAGAGTCCGGCCTGGGGTGTCTTGGCGCGGCCGACGGTGATGGCTCCCAGTCGGACGTCGTACTCCCCGTCGTCGCGGCGCTGGAGGTACCCGAGGCGGGTTCCCATTCCACGGGTGTTGGCGTCGACCAAGAAGTCACCGTCGTTGGGTTCGAGGGAGAGCAGCACGCCGTACGTCGGCAGTACGTCGGGGCTGAGCGACCGGGGGGGTGTCCTTGGGGTTGGTCCGGTCGGACTGTTCGGGGGCCTTGAACCAGTACATGAACTCGGCTGCCAGGCGCTCGCTCTTGAAGCCGTGCACCGCGCCCTGCTTGCCGGTGAGGCCGACGTGCTCGGCGACGTAGCCGGCCCCCTTGGTCAGGTAGGTGATGCCGAGCACCTCGCCGGTGCTCTTGAGTGAGACGCGGTACTTGTTGCAGGTCTCCTCGTCCGGGTCGGTCGGCTCGAATACGAATTGCGGTTCCATCCGGGAATTCCTCACTCGTAGATGTAGTCGCTGAACTTGATGTTGGCGATGGCGCCGAAGGTGTCGCACACCGCGTCGGTGACCTCGGCCAGCGGGTCACCCGGGCGCGTCAGGCCGGTCAGCCACAGAATGGCGCAGACCTGGCCCTCGGGAGCGTGGAGGATGACGTCCTCACGGCCTGGGGTGTACGTGGCGAAGTACGTGTTCCCGTACCTGTTGGCCATGTTGTGGAAGTGGAAGACGAGCTGCTTGTAGTTGTCGGCGTGCTCCGGGTTCACCAACCCGGGCTCGGAGTAACCCCGGTTCGGCAACTTCTCGGCCAGCAGCCTGTGGCCCGCCAGCCCATACTTCACGCCGTACTCGCGGTCGTTGAAGGTGAAGAAAACGCAGTACTTGGGGTCGTCGTCGACCGGCCGCCAGTCCCAGATCGGTATACGCGCCCGATCGGCGAACTTGCGGTACAGGGCACGTGATGCGGCGGCACGCTTGGGAGCCTCACCTCGCGCGGCCTTGTGCATGTCAATGGAGAGGTGCAGCGACTCCGGCCGCCCCGGGCATCCGCTCGTGCCGACACGGAACCAGGCGGGCCGGGCGGTCTTCAGACAGTCCCAGCACTTCTCCTCGCCGTTCGCCGCTTCGACCAGGCGGTGTCCGCCCGTGATGAGGAACTTCGGCAGGGGCTCGACGACCGTGAGCGGGACAACGTGACCCCGCAGGCGAGGCTCACTCGCGAGGCCCTCGCCGCACGGCTTGCACACGGGTTTGCGTTCCCTGGTCCGCTCGCCGGACTCGCCCTCCAGGGCAGGCAGCAAGTAGAGAAGCACGTGGGTTGCAGTCCCGGTGCACTTCGGATCGGTTCCGATCAGGGTGCTACAGCGCATGGTGGCTCTTCCAGAATCTGTTGTGTTCGAGGCGCTGGGGAATCAGCACGTTGAGATCGCTGAATCCTCGGCCGGTAATTGCACCCCTGGCGCCATAGCTGTGTGGCGAACTGGACACGACCTGGCGGTCCCAGGGGAAGTTGTCCGGGTCGTTTTCGATGCTCATTCGTCGGCCGCGAGCCAGTGGGTGTTGTAGCCGTACTTGAACCGGATCGGGCCGGTCGCCTGCACGACCAGCTCGACGGCGCCGTGCCGGTCGACAGTGATTCGCCAGGTCAGGTGCGCCTTGGCTCTCAGCTCGGTGCGGCGAAGGTGCTGGAGCAGTTCGCACCTCGCCTCGTGGAACGGCGGCAGGATCGTGCCACCGGCCGCCGGAGTGGGGTGACCGGCGACCTCAGTCTCTGACCAGCCAGCCGCGAGCTTGGCTGCGCCGGGGATCTCGGGGCCGGCCAGGTGCCGATCGATCACCTCGCCGACGCGTTGCTCAAGGATGTGGTCCCACACGAAGGTGTAGTGCGACATTTCCATGTACGCCTTCAGCGCATCGTCGGCGTTGTCCGTGGCGCGGGAGGACTGGAAGGGCCTGGAGTAGGCCAGCTCCCCTCATACGGTCTCTTCTCGATCCGTTCGACGGAACATCTCCGCCGCCTCTTCGCTGGTCTCGGCGGTGACGACCTCACGCGCGGCGGCGTAGTCGTCCTCGCTGTCCCACTCCCGGACCGAACCGACGTGGTCGCCCTCCAGGACGACGGCCACCAGCCGGTCACCCAAGGCATTGGACGTGAGCCCGAAGACGGTGATCAGGGTCATCGGCGAGGTCCCTGCTTACTGACCGGTCTGACGAGGATTCGTCGCGCCCTTGTCGGCCGGTGTCAGCATGTCCACACGCAGCCGCTTCAGATTGCACTGGCCTCCCGGCGGGCTGTCCGTACGGCGGCAGAATGCATAGCCGGTGTGGTAGCCGAACTCGCCGCACTCACGGTCGACATCTTCCAACTTCTCGACCTGGTACTCCCGCCCGCGCCAGCGCACGAGGTCACCGACCTCAATGGCGAACTCCACGGCCCACATGTCGGTCGCATCGCGCCGGAGATCCGGGTCGACGATCTGCTCGGGGTGGCTGTAGGTGCCGACGGCCGAAGGCGGGCCGACGCGGTTGAACAGGGTCTCCACCTCCTGCGGAATCGCCTTCGCGTTCTGCTTGCGCAGGAGCCGGACTTCGACCATCAGGGCCTTGCCCGCCGCGATGTCGGCCGCGTCCCGCTCCAGGAGGTCCGTCACGTCGTACCGGCTGTCGCTGGGGCCCTGCGGCTTCCCCTGCCTGGTGATGCGCAGGCTCAGCTCCGGCCACTTCAAGCTCCGTTGACTGCTCATGCGGCTACCGCCGTGCATTGATCACGCCACTCGGTGTACGCGGCTGCTGCGGCGGCGGGCACGAGCCACGGGAAGGCGCCGGCCCACGTGTGCTCGGGGTGGACGAAGGCCGCGTACGGCTTGGCGACGTTACGCCGGTAGAAGTTCCTGTCCGGCTTACAGAAGTTCTCGATCGGACCGTAGTGATGCTCGGTGAATCCGTCCTCGACATCCACCGTGATGCGCACCCAGTCACCGATCAAGAAGCGCTTGAAGTGCTTCTCAACGGCGGCCTTCCATATCTCGTCCGATCCGTTGCCGTTGATCCAGGCGTCCCGCACGATCCCATTGATGTCGTACCGCTCCGGGGCGCGGTTCTCCCATCCCAGGTATTCCCTGGCTTGGTCGCGCAGTTCGCGCATGCTTGCGGCCACCTTTCCCTCCTTACCTTTCGCAGTCGAATTCCTGAGTGCTCGGTTCGGGACTCGAAACCGCCGAATGCCGAATAGGGGAGGCCGGCACCCGCTGCTCATCGGCCGGGCAAGCCCGTCAGCCCAAGCGCTTCACGTTGAAGGTGTGCAGTCGATCGGCGGCCTCGACATCCGTGGGGTACGTCCCGAGGAACTCGCCACAGAAACGGGCGTGCCACCTGCGCTCGTCGTGCCCGTCCCAGGTGTGCGCGATCTGGAACCGACCGTCGGCCGCCATCAGCGCCACCCCGTGCGGGACGCGGACGCTGTCCACGAGCGAACTGCGGTTGCTCTTGATCACGACCTTGACGTGGTGCGCGTAGGTCTCGCGCGTGACGGTCCAGTGCGGGTCGTGCGGCTTCCTGCTGTAGCGCTCGGCCATGCGCAGCACCTTGACGGCCGTGGCGACGCTGACCCGGTTCGGTGTGGGGTCGGTGCGGTAGCCGGTCGTCATCCGGACCGGGACGAGCGGCTTGTGCGGCTCGGGGGCGGCCTCCAGATGCTGCGGCCACGCCTGCCATCTTGCGCCCATGCGGTCCTTGAGGATCACGGCCTTGATCTCGCCGTCTTCCAGACGGACTCCGTCGACCCGGTAGGGCGCCCAGGCGTCGCGCTGGTGCTTCCAGGTGACGCACTGGCCTTGGCGGGCGATCTCCGGGGCGTATTCCATCCACCGGTCCTGCCAGAACTCGACGATGCCCTGCTTGGTGTCCCGGTAGTAGTACTTCGCTTCAAAGGCCAGCCGCTCCTCGGGCGTCCAGACCGTGTCCACGAGCCGGTCGACGAACTCGACGACCAGCTTGGTGTGCGGGAGGTTGACGGGCATCCCGTCGTTCGGGTTGTGCTTCTGGTACTGGTCAGCGACCGCGCGCATGGGCTCAGACCTCCTGGGTGTGGTAGCGACCGGCGAACAGGTTGAAGTGCGTCGGCAGGTCGATCCACGTGTCGCGGTATGCGCGGGTGGCGTTCTCGCGGATCTCGGTGTCGAGCGGCACGACGACGGAGCGCGACCACCAGGTGGGCAGGCAGCGGCTGTTCTCCACGAACCGGACCTCGGCACTCGGGATATCCCGGCTGTGCATGTCTCGGGCCGCGTCACGCATCTCTTCGAACTGCGAGGACTGGACACCGTAGAGCTGCTTGCTGTCCACGTAGACGTAGAAGCGGCCGGACGTATGCGTCACGGTGCGGCCCACACCGATCTCGTGGATGTCGTACGAGTAGGAGCCGGTGTCGTCGCTGTAAAAGCTCATCCAACTCAGCGGGTTCGGCATGGAGTACTCGCGACCCGACTCCGTTGACAGAAGCTGTCCGAACCCGTTCTCCAGGACGCGGACCGGCATAAGCTTTCCGTACAGGCCCATGCTCATCATGCATTCCGACGCACCGAGCCTGACGACGACGGTGTCACCGGACTGCACGTAGTGCTTCTCCGGCCGCCTGTAGTGGTGCATATGGCCTCCCTGAAACGGTAATTACGGCTGACCGTCGATAGCCCAGGGTGCGGCGTTTCTGCTGCGTCCTGGACTGCCGTTAGCTCAGACGTTGGTTGGCGTGCGGGTGCCGTCGATGTGCACCACGAATGCCTCACGGAATACGCGACCCTGGATTTTCTTGACCAGCACGCGGAACTTGGGCTGACCATTTCGCATACACGCCGCTATATGGCGCACGCAATACTTGGCAACCGGATCGACTTCCTTGCCCTCTGTGCGCGGCTACGCGGCTTGAGTTCTACATATCGGTCCGTGGTATCGACCTACCCGACCGGTTGATCACCGGCCGGAGGCTCATACCTCTGGAATATGAAGAAGTACAGTGCCGGCATCGCTTACTCACCGCTGACCAACATTCCCCAGGACGACCCGCGGAGTGACAGCGAAACCGAGCCAGCCCCATCGGTTCCCTTCCAGGGCGTTGTACAGCTCGTCCGCTGCCTCTTCCGCGGTCAACCCGTCAACCAGGTCCGTGAGTTGCCCTATTGATCCGAAACGCTTTGTGTTCATGCTCGTTGACGATGTGTGAGTGATCTGGTGGGGGATGCGCGGACGTGGTCGCCGGGCGCGCAGGAGGCCGTGCGGTTGCTGGCGGTGTCCGCGCTGGCGGAGGGCCGGGACCGGGCGGAGGTCGCTTCCTTGTTCAAGGTGTCGGCCAGGGCCGTGGACAACTGGTGGGCGAAGTGGCAGGCCGGCGGACGCGACGCACTGCTGTCCCGTCCGCGAGGCCGCCGCACAGGCGAACACCAGGTCCTGTCCGAGACCGAGCAGGCCGCCGTCCGGCAGGCCGTCCTTGATCACATCCCCTGTGACCTGGGGCTTTCCGGTCAGCTGTGGACGCGGGGGCTGATAGGCGAGCTGATCTTCAAGCTGTTTCGGGTCCGGTTCACCGAGCCGGGGGTGGGCAAGTACCTCAAGCGGTGGGGGCTGACCTTCCAGCGTCCGGACAAGCGGGCGGTGAAACAGGGCCTGGAGGCCGTCCAGATCTGGCGCGAGGAGACCTGGCCGGCGATCCGGGCCAAAGCGAAAGCGGACAACGGTGAAGTCCTCTTCGCCGATCAGGTCGGGGTCCGCTCGGACCAGGTCACCGGCCGCACCTGGGGCGCCAAAGGAGCCTCTCCGGTCATCCGCCGTACCGGGAACCGGTTCTCCGTGAACGCGATGTCCGCGATCAGCACGAAGGGCCGAATGCACTTCATGGTCTTCACCGAGTCCTTCGACGCGAAGATCATGTGCCGCTTCCTGGACCGGCTCGTCGGGCACTTCGACCGGAAGGTCCACCTGATCGTCGACCGGCACTCGGCCCACCGCTCGAAGACCGTCCGGACCTGGCTCGCCGACCACAAGGACCAGATCGAACTGCACTTCCTGCCTTCGTACTCACCCGAGCTGAACCCGGACGAGCTCGTCAACGCCGACCTCAAACGCAGCCTGCCCCACACCCACCGGGCCAGGAACCAAGCCGAACTCGCCGCCGAAACCCGCAGGTTCTTCCACCGTCGACAACGCCAACCTCACATCGTGCGCGGATACTTCGGCGGTCGGCACGTCCGCTACGTCCTCGACGAGTGAACCCCATGAGTTTCTGATCAATAACTCCTGGATCGAGCGTCCCGGCACGCTCAGTTCTCGAACATGAGCGGGACCGCCGACTCCTCGGCCAGCTCCTCGATCACACACGGCTTGCGGCCGACGCCGTAGTCCAGAATGCGGCCAGCTTTCTGCGCCTCATCGAGGGCCGCGCGTCCCTCGGGGGTCAGCGACGGGGACGGCCCCTCGGTCAACAGGCCGTCCCGGATCAGCTTCTTACCGGCGGGCGCGCGGCCGATCGCCTTGTGCCCGTTGCCCCGCCCCGGGCTGATGTGCCACACGTCGCTGTGCGCCGTGATGGAACGGTTCACCCATCCCTTCGCGGCGCTCGCCAGGATCAGGAAAGCACCGTCGGACAGCTTCGCCTTACGCACCATCGCGTGATCACTCCCTCACGTTCCGTCGTTCGATTGACGGACTGGAAAATCGGCATGGACAGTGGAAAGGGAGCCGACTGGCACAAACGCGTGCCGGGGCTCCCTTCCGTCAGATGTTGCAGTTGCCGCACCGGCTGCCTATTTCTTGGAGATCCAGTCGGAGTGCCAGCGGTCCTCACGCGTGCGGCCGTCGGGGAACTTGACCTCGTCCGACCACTCCCACGTCCACAGCGGCGGCAGTTGGTAATGCGCCTGGGCCCCTCGCAACTTCCAGTCGACCGATACCATCTCCGCCTCCCGACTGCTGTAGCCGTCCGGCATGGCAGTGACACGGTCACCGACCTTGACCGGCTGTTGCGTCGGCGCAGACGGCTCGTACTCCCCGCGCTCCAGCCAGTCGAGTTCATGCACCTGGCTGCCGGTCACGGCCTGCACGTAGACCTCGCGCACCACACGCGGGCCGTTGAAAGCACCGGGCCGAACGGTGCGGGCCACGATCCGCAGCGGGTTGTCGTCCAAATCGTGGGCCTCGTATGTCCACAGCTCATCGGCCACGCTGTTCACGACGAGTCCCCGGATGCGGATGTTTGCCTCGGCACCGGTCAGCTTCTCGGCCGCAAACCCATCGTCCTCGGGCGGTTCACCCTGCATCTATGCAGAGGCCCCAGCTTTCGCTTGGCCGGGATCCACTGCTGCGTCCCAGCCGACCGCTTTTGTCGGCCGGTACCCGCAGGCCGGCTTGCACGCACTCGCGCACAGCCACAGCCAGTCTCGGCG
This sequence comes from Streptomyces sp. NPDC006510, assembly GCF_040611955.1. Lineage (NCBI taxonomy): Bacteria > Bacillati > Actinomycetota > Actinomycetes > Kitasatosporales > Streptomycetaceae > Streptomyces > Streptomyces sp. NPDC006510. The sequence continues at coordinate 96,872 of NZ_JBEXPH010000009.1, forward strand.
CCGGGGAGGGCCAAGATTGGCCGAAGCCATCTACGCGCGCACGCTGTTGATGTTGACGATGTCCCGGACCTCATCCACCTGGCGTTGCACCTCGGCACCGACCCGGTCCACGGCTCTGGACGACTGGTCACCGGCCAAGTCGTTGGACAGACGGCTGATCACAGCGGCGCGGTCCTCCAGGTCCCTGGCCAGGGCCTGGAGCGTGCCGTGCAGTCGCAGGTGCTCCAGGCCCTGGCCGATCGCGTGCAGCACACTGTCCTGCAAGACCCCGCTGTGCCCGTACTCCTGCACCAGTTCCTCGACGTCTCGCGCCAGTCGGCTGATGTCCCGGCCGATCGGGTCACTGTGCCGTGCCGCTGTCTGGTGCTCGGCCGGAAAGTCCGACACTTGGGTGAGGGGTGAACCGTTCATGCTGCCGCCTTTTCGGTGTCGACTCTTGTCGTGCTCAGCTGCGTGAGGCTGCGGATAGCGTTCAGCCGTTGGTTGATGGTTTGTTCGAAGCCGTTGGCGGTCGGCGCGTAGCGCTGCGTGCCGAGCACTCGGTCAGGTAGGTACCGCTGGGCGACGAATCCGTGCTCGAAGTCCTGGTCCATCCCGCGGATGACCGCAGGGCTCATCGGCGCGGCGGCAATCGCCACGGTCGCGTAGGTGAGGTTGATCCGGGCCTCGGCCATGCCGATCAGCTGCACGACCTGTGGACAGCGCGTAGGCCAGGCGCTGGGCCCGGACGTCGCAGACGCGCTTCGCGTGGGCATTGCTCGCACCCTTCTCAGGGAAGAAGACCGTCAGCTCTCTCCGCGTGCAGAGGGCGTGGTCAGAGCGCTTTGGTGGCTCGGTCGAGGAGGTCTTCGAGCCAGCTAAAGCTGTGTCGTTTGTGCTCTGGGGCGATTCCCCTTCGTTGGACGCAACTCTGCGCTTGGCAAAGGAATGCACTGAAACCCGGAGCCCCGTGATCAACGCGCCCAGCAGGGCCAGCATTTCGGTACCCGTCGTCCGGTCGGCTACGAGGCTGATTGCAAGACCATCCGCGAGAGCGAAGTCGCTGGCATCCGCGGGGCGTTCCTGTGCGGGCGTCACAGGGGCGGTGAGTCCTCTTTTTTGCTGCCGTCCTGCCAAAGCCCCCGGGTGTACCGCTTGCGCCCCTCATGCCATCCTTGTTCGAACGCCTCGGTGCATCCCCGATGGAAACCGGGGACTTCCGGGCGTTGCTGGTCATGCTTCTTGCCATACGCATTTACAAAGTTGGCGTGGTCCCATCCGTGATCCACGCCGGACTCCCATGCCTTGCCCGCGTCCGAGACGGCCTCCCCGAACGCCACGGGCACTGCCACCAGGGGGCGCACCGTGGATCCCTCCCAATCGCCGATCACCCGTGCGTGTCCCCCGTCGGCGTCCGCCACGTCGTACCCGGCGGCCCGCAGTGCACTCGCCACCTTGGCGCGCATCGTGCGCACTTCCTTGGCAACCTCTTCGGCCACCTTCTGTCGGGCGCGGGTGTGGGCGCGGGTGCCCGGCTCGGTCGCGGTGATGATGGCGCGCTGTTCGGCGGTGTTGAACACGTCGGCGATGGTGATACGCAACGTTCCAGCGGTGTCATCGGCAGTGGCGATGGTCATGCGGTCGCGGTAAGCGGCCGGAATGACGTGCAGGGCGGTGTGCAAGATGGCTCTCCTTGTGTGGATTTGGTCTTCTTCTCAAGCGAGCACGCAGAGGGCGTCCTCACGCCAACACTCGTCGAGATCCGACCGGCGGCGAGCCCGACGAGGACCAGACCGGACGCGAGGAGCCTCAGAAGACCCGCCATGGGCTTGAACCACAGGACCACGCCAGTGCAGAACTGGCTGACGTGGGCACGGGCTCGGCGGCGCGGAAGCGGGGAGCCGGGATCGTCGTCGACACGCCTGGGCCATCACTTTCGCGGTCGTGGAACGGGCGGCTGAGCCGGCCCTGCGTCGTTCAGCCGTCCAGAAGCACGCAGACGGGGCACTCAGGTGCTCCGGATAGCGCGCGCTGCACGGTGTAGCCACACAGGCAACCGTGGTAAGTGCCGTCAGTCACGTGCATGTAGGCGTCTTCTCGTCCTCGGATCTGCTTGCGGGCATCGGTGATTTCAGGGGGCTCGAGAGCAATGCTCAAGACCTGTGGATCGGACTCGGGAGAGGTGCCTCGCGGAACGCGGAGGGCGTACCTTCCCGAGTGATCGATTTCTGGTCATCGA